>CAZUNW010000011.1:391-24729 GCA_964621425.1 uncultured Chryseobacterium sp.
CCCTCGATGCGCCGCCGCACGCGGCTGTCCTCGGCATCGCTGACCCGCGGTGTGCGCACGATCTGCGCATACTCCACCTGCGCGTTGATGAAGGGCAGACTGTCCGCTGGGATGTCTCGGAAGAACCGCTCGACCTCGCGGGGCGTCACCCGGACCTCACCGGAGACCTGGCCCTCCATGCGTTGGACGAGCAGCTGCTGCTGCACCTGGTCGTGAAAATCATCCTTGATCTCGGCGATGGTCTTGCCGTAGAACTCCTCCAGCTTCTCCTGCGATCCCAGCTGCATGATGAAGTAGCGGATGCGGCGGTCGAGTTCGGCCTGCACCTGGCCCTCATCCACCATCACGCTGTCCAGCATGGCCTGATCCAGCAGCATGCGCTCGTAGAGGAGGCCGCGGAGCTCGCCGCAGGTGGCGTCGAAGGTGATGGGAACACCATTCTGGCGCAACTGCTCCTGGCGACCCTGCAGGTCGCTCAGTAGTACGATCTCACGGCCCACGACGCCAACGATGCCGTCTACCACTTGGGGGACGGGCTGGCCGTGCGCCCATCCGGCGAGAGCGAGGGCTGCAAGGGCGGGGAGGATGCGTTCAGTCACCATGGATCTCGACCTCGCCGTTCGCGAGGGCCTGGCGGTAAAGATCGTCACGCATGTCGGCCAGGAGCTTCACCTTGCGTTGGTTCAGCAGGATCGTGCGGATGTCATTCTGCACAAGCTGCAGGGGCGGCTCCTCCCCCGTGGGCCGGAGCTCCAGCACCTCAACGAAACAGGTACCCGCACTGTCGGGCAGCACCACCCGACCCTTGCGGGACAGTTGGTCACGAGCCTCGGGCGTGCGGACGGGCACCTGGGAGGCGAGCTGGGTGATGTTCATCCAGGTGTCGCCCGGGTCGTTGATGGCCACCCCGTTGCGGGCAAGCCAGAGCTCCAGTTCGTGCAGATCCGCGGGGGCCGCATTGGTGAACCATCGCTCCACAAGCCGCATCTGGCGGGCATCCTGGGCACGCACCGTGAACCAGCGGGCGCGCAGGATGTCATCGCGCAACGCGAACTCCTTGCGGTTCTGCTGGAAGTAGGCCTCCAATTGGGCATGGCTCACAGCCGTATCCAGCTTCTGCTCCACCAGCGCCTGCTCGTAGGCATAGATGATCAGCGAGTTCCGGTAGTCATCGATGCGCGACTCCACGTCCATGCGCACGTCGGGCAGGTTGCGTTCGGCATTGGCCAGCAGCACCTGTTCGCGGAGCCAGTTGTCCACATAGCTGCGGGCCATCACCGCACTGTCCTCGGGCGTGGCCTCCACGGGCACCACCTGGCGCAGGTCGCTCCAATGGAGCGTGTTCCCGAAGGCCCGGGCCACGGGCGGATCCACGCCCCCATCGTCAGGAGCGCAACCGGTCGCCAGCAGCAGCGCCGGCATGAGGCGGGCAAGGACCGGGTGCAAGGGGCGGGGCAAGCTTCAGCGGATGGAGTAGAGCACCTCCTTGTCCACCTCAACCTTGTATCTGGCGCGCAATTCGGCCACCCAGTCCTTCTCCAGCTGGTCCTGGTAGGCGGCTGTGATGAGGCCGCGCGCCTCGTCGAGGGTCTTTGGCGCGGGCGGGAGCACATCGAGGACATCCATGAACACCACGCGGCCGTCCAAGGTGACATCGGCGGTGAGCCCCTTCCTGTCCACACCCTTCAGGAAGGGCTTGTCCTCGGCCGTCCACAGGCCGGTGACGTGCTCCAGGTCGAGCGCGGAGGACTTGGTGAGCACGGCCTGCAGGTCGGCTGCACGCTTGCCCTTCTTGTGAAGCGCGCGGGCCTTGCGGGCCACCTCCGCGTTCGCACAGGTGTAGATGACGCCGCTGTAGCGCGTGTCCCACATGAGGTCGCGCTCGTGCGCCTTGTGGTAGGCCACCAGCCCGGCGGTATCCTTCACGGCCTTGCTCCACACCTTCTGGTCCGTGAGTTCGAACAGCAGGATGCCGTCACGGTATTCCTTCATCAGCAGGCGGAACTCCGGGTACTTGGTCTCCAGCTGGCCGTCCTCATACTCCATCAGCTTGTCGTCCACGAATTGCTGGAAGCGCTCATCGACGTACGCATTGAACGACCTGCCGGGCTCGCGGCGCTGTTTGTCCTGCAGGTAGGAAAGCAGGTCGGCCTGGGAGTAGCTGCGGCCCTGGATGGTGAACACCGGGCGGGTCAGCTTGGCGGCCTTGGCGGCGGGCACCACCCATCCCTCGTGCACATCACGTACCACCACGGTGTCCGTGGGGGACAGGACCATGTCATCGTGCTTGCGGCTGCGCACGTTCACCAGGCGGCCTTCCTTGATGGTTCCGTTCAGCTCGCGCATGTAGGTGCCGTCCTTGCGGGTAACGGGTCCCTCGACGGCATCCTTGCGCAGCAGCGTGTCGAGCACCTGCGACCCCTTCCGGAAGATGGTGCTGTCCAGCAGGGCCACAACGGCCTTCACGGCCTTCGGGTCGGGCTTGTAGCCATAGGTCGCGCGCAGTTTGTCCAGGAAGGCGCGGCGGGTGATGTCCGAACGGCTGTCGCGCGTGATGCGGCTCTTCAGGTCGGCCTTCGCCTCGTCGTAGGTGGGCGGGGCCTTCGCCTCCAGCCGCTTCACAATGTGCCAGCCGTAGCGCGTCTTGAAGGGTGCGCTGATCTCCTGGTCGGTCTTCAGGCCGAAGGCGACGTCCTCGAACTCCTCGATCATCTTGCCCGTGCCGAACATGGGCAGTTCACCACCCTTGGTGCTGGAGCTCTCGTCCTCGCTGTACTTCAGGGCGGCATCGGCGAAGGTGAGGGTCCCGGCCAGGAGCTGTTGGTGGATCTCGCGGATGCGACGCTCGGTGTCGGCCGCGCGCTCGGGGCTGTCCTGCTCACTGGCACGCAGCATGATGTGAGCCACCTTCACCTGCCCGCGCGCCGGGCGCTTGTCGGTGACCTTGAGGATGTGGTAACCGAAGCGGGTGCGCACCGGACGGCTGAGCTCGCCGACCGGTGTGGTGTAGACGGCGGTCTCGAAAGGATAGACCATCTGAAGTGCACTGAACCAGCCGAGATCGCCCCCGTTCTTCTGGGCGCTGGGGTCCTCGCTGCCGCCCTTGGAGCGGGCCACCGTGGCGAAGTCCTCACCCTTGACCACACGCTCGCGCAGCGCCAGGATGCGCTTCCAAGCGACCAGCGTGTCCTCCGGGGATGCGTCCTCCCCCACCTGGACCAGGATGTGGCTGGCACGCATCTCGGTCTGCGAACGGTCGAAAGCCTCCTTCATGAGCTGGTCATTGAGCTCGCGGTCGATGAGGTAAGGCCGGGCCAGCTGCTTCCGGTAGCCATCCAGTTCGGATCGGAACTTGGACACGGTGTCCATGCCCAGCACCTCGGCCTCCCGCACCTTCAGTTTGTAGTTGATGAAGAGCTCCAGGTATTCATCCAGGGCCTCGCGGGTGACCGCCGCATCCTTGTTGTTCTTCTTGTAAATGGCCTCGAACTCGCTCCTGCTCACGGGCTTTCCATCCACGGTCATCACCACGGGATCGACCTGGGCCATCAGGCTGCCTGCGGCCACCAGGCCGGCCAGCAGAACGAACTTCCTCATTTCCATAGCAGTTGACATCGCTGTTGAAGGGGTCGCAAATGTAACCCGTTCATGGCTCCGCCAAGCGCCTCGTGGACGGCAGTGGCCACCCGGGCCTTACGGGCGGGGGGGATGGGCCGCAGCCATCAGGCGGCGGGTGAAGCGCACCTTCATCAACCCGGTCCCGTTCAGGAAGATGATGCTGCCCACGGGTCCGCGGTAGGCCATGCCGGGGTGCTCCTCCTCGCGCTCCAGCACCACCTCGAAGCGCACGTCCTTGTTCATCCGCCGGGCACGGGCATTGCCACTGGCGTTGTGGGTGTCCACGGCGACGCGCTTCTCCAGGTGGCCGGGCTTGCCGAAGACAAGCTCGGCGCGTGCGTTCACAGGGAGGCTGAAGGCGAAGCGCCCGTCTGCCTCAAGCAACGTGTACAGGCAGGTCTCACCCTCCAGCTCCACTGAGAGCACGGCATCCTCCTGGCCGGCCTCCCCCGACGTCAGCCAGCCGGTGATCATCACATGGTCCAGGGCGCGGGCGCCAAAGGGTGCGGCGAGCAGCAGGGCGGAGAGCAGGGCGGTCAGGCGGCGCATGGTTTTCGGTGCGTGTGATCCAAAGGTGATCCACACCGTCACCGCCGGACAATACCCACTAAAGGTGGTCCTGCACACCCTCAGACCCAGCAGCGGTCCACCGCATAGCGCACCAGGCCGGCTGTGCTGCGCACGTTCAGCTTGGTCATGAGGTTGCGCCGGTGTGTCTTCACCGTGTCCTCACTGATGAACAGGGAGGCCGAGATCTCCGCGTTGGTGCGCTCCAGGGCGACGAGCCGGATGATCTCGCGTTCGCGTGTGGTGAGGCCGATGTACTCCCCGTCCGGGCGCTTCTCTGTGTAGCTATACCCCTTGTCCACGGCCTCCTGTGCAGCGGGGCTGAGGTAGCGCCCACCGGCCATCACGGTGCGCACGGCGTGCGGCAGTTCGTGGGACGGACCGTTCTTCAGCACGTAGCCTGAGGCGCCCTCCACCAGCATGCTGTTGACGTACTCGATGCCATTGAGCAGGGAGTGCGCCAGGGCCTTCACACCCGGGTGACGGCGGTGGAGCATGCGCATGGCATCGATGCCGTCCATGACGGGCAGGGAGACATCGAGCAGCACCAGGTCGGGCGGGTCGGCCGCAACGTGCTCAAGCATGGCCTCGCCCGTGCCCGCGTAGGCCTGCAGGTCAAGGGCGGCGTCACCCGCGTGGCGCGCCTTCAGGCCCTCGTGCACCAGTTCGAGGGCATCGACAACAAGGATGCGCACAGCGGGCATGGCGGGGGTTCTTGCAGGCGCTACAGGTGGCTGTAGTTCGGGGCCTCGCGTGTGATGAAGACATCGTGCGGATGGCTTTCACGCACACCCGCCGAGGTGATGCGTATGAAGCGTGCTGCCGTGAGGGTGGTGATGTCAGCGGCACCGCAGTAACCCATGCCGGCACGCAGGCCGCCCACCAACTGGTGCACCACCTCCTCCAGGCGTCCCTTGTAGGGAACGCGTCCGCTGATCCCCTCGGGCACGAGCTTTTTGATGTCGTCCTCCATGTCCTGGAAGTAGCGGTCCTTGCTGCCTTGCTGCATGGCCTCAATGGAGCCCATGCCGCGGTAGGTCTTGAACCGGCGGCCCTCGTAGATGATGGTCTCCCCGGGGCTCTCCTCCACACCGGCGAACATGCTGCCGATCATCACGGTACTGGCACCGGCGGCCAGGGCCTTCACCACGTCGCCCGTGTAGCGGATGCCGCCGTCGGCGATCACCGGCACCTCGGTACCCTCCAGGCCGGCGGCGCAGTCGAGCACGGCGGTGAGCTGTGGCACGCCCACGCCGGCGATGACGCGCGTGGTGCATATGCTGCCCGGGCCGATGCCCACCTTCACGGCGTCGGCACCGGCCTCGGCCAGGGCGCGGGCCGCCGCAGCCGTGGCCACGTTGCCCACCACCACATCCACATCAGGGAAGGCTTCCTTCACACGGCGGAGCATGTCGATGACCCCGCGGGTGTGGCCGTGGGCGGTATCGATCACCAGGGCATCCACGCCGGCATCGACGAGGGCCTTTGCGCGGTCCATGCTGTCCGCGGCGATGCCTATGGCCGCAGCCACGCGGAGGCGACCCAGTTGGTCCTTGCAGGCGTTCGGGCGCTGCTTCAGCTTCAGGATATCCTTGTAGGTGATCAGGCCGGCCAGGCGACCCTTTTCGTCCACCACGGGCAGCTTCTCGATCTTGTGCTGCTGCAGGATCTCCTCGGCAGCCGCCATAGACGTATTGCGCTGGGCGGTGATGAGGTTGGAACTGGTCATGACCTCGGCCACCGGGCGCCCGGGCTTCTTCTCGAAGCGCAGGTCGCGGTTGGTGACGATGCCCACGAGGCGGCCGTCCGCGGCCACCACCGGGATGCCTCCGATGCGGTTCTCGGCCATCAGCTTGAGGGCGTCGCCCACCAAAGCCTTCTCGTCAAGCTTGACAGGGTCGATGATCATGCCGCTCTCGCTGCGCTTGACGCGGCGCACTTCGTTGGCCTGCTCGCCCACGGGCTGGTTCTTGTGGATAACCCCGATGCCGCCCTGTTGGGCGATGGCGATGGCCAGCTCGGAGCCGGTCACCGTGTCCATGGCCGCGCTGACGATGGGCACGTTGAGCGTGATGCGGCGGGAGAAGCGCGTGCGGATGGACACCTCGCGGGGCAGCACCTCGCTGTAGGCGGGCACCAGCAACACATCGTCGTAGGTGAGGCCCTCACCCACGAATTTCCCGTCACGGCCGTTTGCGGTTTGCCGGGCGGCCTTGGCAGCCGTCGCACTGGCAGCGGATCGTTCCATGCACAAAAGTAGATCGCGCGGCGCGATCGGCCACCTCTACTCCCGGCCCCAGATGAAGGTCACGGCACCACGCTTCTCCAGCTTGCGGCCGTCACCGTCCTCGAAGGCGCAGTAGTAGCCGTATACCCCCTGCGGCACATAGGTACCCCTCACCCGGCCGTCCCACCCCTGCGCGGGATCGGAGGTGGACCAGATCTCCTGGCCCCAGCGGTTGTAGATGATCAGCTGATAGGCGCGCAGGTCCGTGTAGGCGGAGACCGGTTTGAACTCCGTGTTGGCGGCCACACTGCTTCCCGCGATGAACGCGTTCGGCACCCAGAAGGCCGGCTCCTGCACGGCACACGCCACGTTGCTGCGGCTCACGGCGTTCACCCCGGACGGGTTGCCCGCCTCGACAGCCTCCACATAGTAGCAGAACCTGCCGTTGGTGAGCATCTGGTCCTGCACCGGGTCGTTGTAGGCCCACTCCGTGGCCGCGGTCTGGGCGATGGGCTGCCAGGGTCCGTCGGCGATGCTGCGGTACACCGTGTGCCCGGACGGGGCGCCCGCCCAGTCCCCATAGCCATTCCATGCCAGCCGGCTGATGCCCTCCAGATCAGCCACGGCACGCAGGTGGATGGTGGCAGCCGTGTTGGAGGTGACCACCAACGAACCGCAACTATCCTCCACCAGTACACGGTAGCCATAACTGCGTTGGTCGGCCTCCACGTCCAGGTCGTCGAAAACCAGGATGCCGCCCAGCACGCTGCCGCCGGAACGAACGGCGACCTGCTCGAAGGGTTCGCCGTTGGCGCTGCGCTCCAGCAGGTAGCGCCGCACCGCAGCGGTGCCGTCCACATTATCCACGACCTGGATGTGGTCATCGGACTCCACGGTGGCCACGGCGATGTAGTTGAACTGTGGGACGGGCGGGTAGTCCGTGGGCCGGCAGGCCTTGTTGCTGAGGGAGGAGGCGGCAAGCCCGGCCGCACGGGCCTTCACCACGTAGCAACAGGTAGTGAATGGCGGCACGTTGGCGTGCACGGCCGAAGTCGACGTGGGGCTGAATGTCCCCAGGAGGAACCAGCTCCCGGCACCCACCCTGGCGTACACCTCGTAGTTGGCCACCGGCCAGCCCGCGTAAGGGGTCCAGGAGATGGTGACGGTCGAGGCGCATTCGTCGTAGGTCGTGGTGGCGTGCACCGTGGTGTGGGGATCCAGCGTGGCACTGGTGTTCGGGCTGGGCGGGACCCCGGTCCAGCAGGTGTCGAAGGCCGCGATGGTGAAGGACTCCGGCACTGTGGCCGCATCGCTCAGCCCGTACTGGTAGAAGGTGTTGGCCTGCCCCCAAACCGTGTCGATGATGGTGTTGCCCAGCGCATCGATGAGCACCAGGATGTAACCGTCAGTGTCTCCTTCGGGGCTCGGGGCCCAGTCGATCGTGGCCTGTCCGCTGCTCGTATCCACGGAGACGGCGGTGATCACGGGGGGCGTGGGCGGGGTGTCGTCCTGGAACACGTCACCATCCCGGCTGCTGAAGGAGTTGCACAGGTTGCCGTTGGACTGGCTGACGCGGAAGGTCAGCGAGTCTTCACAGATGCTGATCACATGCTCGTAATGGGTGCTGGGCAGGGGCACGGTCCCGATGAGCTGCCAGGTGCCCACCGGGTACTCCATCCACACGTCATAGAGGCTGTCCGCATCGGCCAGAGGAGGCGTGTGCTGCGGCGTCCAGTCCAATACAGCGCTGCCCAGCGGACTGCTCTGGGTCACCTCGAGGTGGATGGAGGCGAGCGTATCGCTCGGAACTGAAGCGTTGGGTGGTGGTGAGGTGGACACCGTTACGACATAGTAATACCGTGGCCCGCCGGCCGCCCCGGCCCCGAAATGGGTGAAGGTGGTGGTGCCATAGACCGGGATCACCGGCGCGAGCAGGTTGTAGGGGCCTCCCGGCGCAGTGCTGTGGTAAACCTCATACTGCTGGAAGATGCCGTTGGGATCGGGCGGTACCACCCAGTTGAGGGTGACATCGCCGGAGACGTTGACCGAGGCGCAGCGCAGGGAGGGCGGGTCCAGCACCTGGCCTGCGGCAGGCAGGGCGCAGGCCAGCAGGAGCACGAAAGCATGACAACGGGGCATGTGCATCAGGGCGCTGTTCAATGAGGAAGACGCCCGGAGGCCCCCGGATGTTGCCAGAGCCCAACCAGCTGATGCCCGGAGGCCCGCATCCGGTCCAGCTGGGCATGATAGTCCTCCACGAGCTCCTGCACGATGCGCGCAGCCGGGAGCACTTCGCGGATCACGGCGCTGACCTGGCCGATCTCCAGCTCGCCCTGGTCCAGGTCGCCCTCGAACATGCCGCGCTTTGCGCGGGCACGTCCAAGAACCTGTTTCAGCTCCTCCACGGAGGCTCCGCGGGCATAGGCGGCCTGCACATCCTGGAAGAAGGCGTTGCGCAACAGGCGCACGGGGGCGAGCTCCTTGAGGGTGAGCTGGGTCCCCCCCTCCCCGGCCCCCATTACGGCCTGCTTGAAGGCCTCATGGGCGCTGGATTCCTCGCTGCACACGAACCTGCTGCCCACCTGCACACCATCGGCGCCCAGCACCATGCAAGCCAGCATGGCGCGGCCATCGGCGATGCCGCCGGCCGCGATCACCGGCACCTGCAACGCATCGCGGACCATGGGCACCAGCACCAGTGTCGTGGTCTCCTCCCGCCCGTTGTGGCCGCCGGCCTCGAAGCCCTCGGCCACCACGGCATCAACCCCGGCATCCTCCGCCTTGCGGGCGAACTTCACACTGCTCACCACATGCACCACCTTCCTCCCGGCAGCCTTGAGACGGGGCGTGAGCAGCGCCGGGTTGCCGGCGGAGGTGAACACGATGGGCACCTCCTCCTCCAGCAGGATATCCACGTGCTTCTCCAGGTCGGCGTAAAGGAGCGGAATGTTGACGCCAAAGGGACGATCGGTCGCAGCCCGGCACTTGCGGATGTGCTCGCGCAGCACATCGGGGTACATGGACCCGGCCCCGATGAGGCCCAGACCTCCGGCATTGCTCACCGCAGCCGCGAGCCGCCAACCGGAGCACCAGATCATACCGGCCTGGACAATGGGATACCGGATGCCGAACAGGGAGCAGAGCGGGTTCAAGGCGTTGGCCGGGCGGATGTGGGTTGCCGACGCCGCAAAGGTAGGCCACACCCCACCGGACCGTGGGCAGGCTGTTGATATCCAAAGGCTTCCGGGCTGCGTATGAAGCGCCGGATCTTTCCTATGTTTGTGCAATGGATCCAGTCCGGGTCACGTCATCCATGTCGATGCACTTCAACCGAATCCTCCTCGCCCTGCTGGTGACGGTCGCTGCCGGCCATGCCAGGAGCCAATACCTGTGGGACGTCGGTATCCACGCGGGTGGGGCGAACTACCTGGGCGAGATGGGCGGCAAGGAACAGACCCGCCGGGACTTCGTGCTCGACCTCAAGCTGAACCAGACCCGCTGGACCTTCGGGGTCTTCGGACGCCGCAAGCTCAACCGCTCCTTCTCCGTGAGCGCGGCCCTGATGTACCTGCGCCTTCAGGGTGCTGACGCCTATAGCACCAACCCCGAGCGCGTGGGGCGCAACCTGAACTTCCGGAACGACATGTTCGAGCTGAACGTCCGGCCGGAGTTCACGGTGTTCCAAGACAACGACATCGGCGGCCGCGGCAAGTACCGCACCGACCTGCGCCTGTTCATCTACGCCGGCGCCGCCCTGTTCTACCATAACCCGAAGGCCCAGATCAACCGGGAGGGTGAGTTCTACAGCCTGCAACCGCTGCGCACAGAAGGCGTCAGGTACTCGCGCATCGGCTTCTCCGTGCCCGCAGGCCTCGGTCTGCACATCACCCAGAAGCGCCGCCACCGCTACGGTTTCGACATGGGCTGGCGCACGACCTTCACGGACTACCTGGACGACATCAGCACGAACTACGTGGACGTGTCCGGCTCGGACCCGTTGACCGCACAGCTTTACGACCAGCGTCCCTATCTGGACGATGTCGACCTTAACGTCGATGGCACCCAGGTGGAGACCGCCAACGGCACTGTTGTCACCGTGCCAGATCCCATCCAATATGGCTTCGGACCTGACACCGATGGTCCCAGCAAGAAGGACGGGAACAAACGGGGCGATCCCACGCACAACGACAGCTACCTGTCGGTGACCTTCACCTACAGCTACGTGCTGAAGGGACAGTCCAACTTCTACCGCCAGCGCTACAGCTGGATACGCGGCAAGAAACGTATCGGTCGCAAGAGCCGCGCTAAGTTCTAAGGGATACGGCGCTTACCGCCAGAGGAACGGGGACCGCGGTCCCCGTTCTTCGTTGGGTCAGGACCCGATGCGGTTGGTGTCCAGCCAGTCAGCGAGCACCACGAGGCCCCACACGCGGGCCCAGTTCACGCGGGGGTCGCCATGCTGGAAGCGTTTCCACAGGGCCTCCACCCCGTCGCGGCGGAACAGCGGGCGCGCGCCCAGGTTGCGCAGGCGGGCCTCGCAGAAGCTGCGGAGCTCATTGCGCATCCAGTGCTCCCAAGGCAGGGTGAAGCCCATCTTGGGTCGGTTCACGACCTGCGCTGGAAGGAGGTCGCCCAAGGCGTCCACCAACAGCTTCTTTGGGGTGTGCGGGAATTTCTGGGCGTCGCTGACACCCAGCACGAACTCCACGAGCTCGTGGTCCAGGAAGGGCACACGCACCTCGAGCGCATGGGCCATGCTCATCTGGTCGGTGTCGCGCAGCAGCACATTGGGCAGGTAGGTGTCCAACTCGGCCACGGAGACCTGGGAGAGTAGCGGCAGGGCGGCGGCGCCGGCCTGGTAACGCACCTGCAGGGCTGCGGTGACGGCGTTGGGCGGCAGCACGTCGCCCGCAAGCAGGCGCCGCAATGCGGGGTCCAGGAAGGCGAGGCGCGAGAACGGGTAGGTGTGCTGGGGATCGAACGCCGGGGCACGCAACAGGCCGGGCAGCTTGTCGGTGGCCGCCGATGGGCGGAACCGGGCCATGGCATCGCCCACGAGCCCGCGCAGAGCGGGCGGCAAAAGGCCCAGGGAGCGCAGCCGCCTGAGCGCGGCCGTACGCTTGAACACCGGGTAACCGCCGAATACCTCGTCGCCCCCGAGGCCGGACAGGGCCATCGTAATGCCCGCCTCTCGTGTCATCTTCGAAACCACATAGGTGTTGGGGCCGTCCCCGCTGGGATGGTCCATGGCGGCCAGCGCATGAGGCAGCAGGCGCAGCATGTCGTCCGGGCGCAGGCGGATGGAGGTGTGGCGCGTCCCGAAGCGCTTGGCCACGATGCGGGCGTAACGCTCCTCGCTGTACTCCTCCTCATCGAAGACCACCGAGAATGTGCTCACCGGGGCGCTGCCCGCCTCGGCCATCAGACCGACCACGGCGCTGCTGTCGATGCCCCCGCTCAGGAAGGCCCCGAAGGGCACATCCGCCACGAGGCGCCGTTCCACCGCCCGCGCCAGGCGGTCACGCACCTCGCGCTTCACGGTTTCCGGCGACAGGCCACCCGCCTCGGTCCGCGCGTTGGCCACCAGGTCCCAGTAGCGCGCCTCCTCGGCGCGCCCATCCTTCCAGGACAGGTAATGACCCGGCATCAGCATGCGCACACCGGCCACCAGGGTGCGCGGCGCATGCACGGTCTGGTAGCGCAGGTGGTCCACCAGCCCGGCATGGTCCAGCTCGCGGGGTACGAGTTCAGAGGCCATCAGCGCACGGAGCTCCGAGGCGAAGGCCAGGCGGCCGCCAGACCCGTGCAGGTAGAGCGGTTTGATGCCCAGCCGGTCGCGGGCGAGGAGCAGGCGCCGTTCCGTGCGGTCCCACCACGCGAAGGCGAACATGCCCATGAGGCGCTCCAGTGCCGCAGGCCCCCATGCGGCCAGCGCCGCCAGAAGCACCTCCGTGTCCGATCCCGTACGGAATACGTGTGCACCGGGCAGGCGCTCCAGCTCGGCGCGCAGGTCACGGTAATTGTAGATCTCGCCGTTGAATACCAGCACATGGCGGCCATCGGGACTCTGGAACGGCTGGTTGGCCGCGCTGCTGAGGTCGATGATCTTCAGGCGCCGGTGGCCCAGAACCACCCCGTCATCGGACCATAGGCCACCGGCATCGGGCCCGCGATGATGCTGGGCCTCGTTCATGCGGTCCACCGCACGCCGTGCCTCATCCTCCCTGGGATGCCCCGCTATGCCCGTGATCCCGCACATGCCGGCACGCGGTATCTACAGGATGAACCGCGTGTCCGCAAGTATGCGCTGGATGCCATCGCGCAGCGGCAGCGGCTCCCGGCCCAGCAGCGCGCGCATGCGACTGATGTCGGGCATGCGCCGGGTCATGTCGCCCTCCTCCAGGGGCGGCAGGTGAACGATGCGGCTGGAACTGCCCGTCAGCTCGATGATGAGGCGCGCCAGTTCCAGGATCGTGATCTCCACATCGCTGCCGATGTTGACCACGTCGTTCACAACGTGTCCGTTCGTGAATGCGTTCACGCAGGCCTCGATGTTGTCGTCGATGTAGCAGAAGGTGCGCGTCTGGCTGCCATCGCCATACACCGTGATATCCTCGCCACCCAAGGCGGCACGGATGAACTTGCTCACCACGAAATCCTTGCTCTGCTTGGGACCGTATGTGTTGAAGAAGCGGAAGACCGTGTAATCGAGGCCGTATTCCTTGTGGTAGCTGCGCAGGAAAGCCTCGCCCACGTTCTTCACGATGGCGTAGGGCAACTTGCTGTTGAGCGGGGTGGTCCGCTCGTTCTGGGGTATCTCCACCGGCTCGCCATACACCTCGCTGCTGCTGCTGAATACCACGCGTTTCACGCCGGTGTTCTTGCTCAGGTCGAGCACGTTGCGGATACCGTCGAGGTCGCGCAGCACCATCACGGGGTTGTCCGTGGTGCGCTTCACACCGACAACGGCCGCATAGTGGAACACGTACTCGAAGCGGTAGGCATAGAACACGCTGCTGATGTCCTCGAACCGGTTCGCATCGCACTTGATGAAATGCAGGTTCGGAAGCACGGCCAGCGGCAGCTTGCGCACATCGCCGGTGAGCAGGTTGTCCACCGCCACCACTTCGTTGGCGGGATCGGCGGCCAGCCGGGCGGCCAGCTCGCTGGGGATGAAACCGGCACCGCCGGTGACAAGGATTCGGGCCATGTTGGTGGACGAAGCTACGCGTACCGGCCCATAGGAGGGCGTCAGCGGCGGAGCAACCGCCTCACAAGGAGCACCACCAGCAGCATCAGGCCGGCCCCCCAAGCGAAGGAGCGGTGGAGCACGGTGCGCTTCACCAGGTAGGGCAGCAGGCGCCAGTTGATGCCATCCCCTCCGCCCCGCTTGCCACGCCACCAGGCCGCATCGTAGGATCCCACCGGCCGCATGGGCCGCCCGGTGAGTGACAACGCGGACCAACGCACCGTATCGGGGTGCACATCCACCACGAGCAGGGCATCGCGCGGTTCATCACGCAGGGCGCACTGGACGTAGGTGATGTTCGGCGCGTGCCGCTGGAAGAAGATGCTCGCCGGTGCACCACCGCCCAGGCTGCCGCTCACCCAGAAGACCTCGGTATGCCTTGCGATGCGCTCGAGCACCGGGTAAACGTCCACCTTGAAGTTGGTGCCGAAGGCTGAACGCGTGTTGTCGATGAAGAGGTCCGCGTACCGTGGATCACCCTCGGCCCAGACGGGACGGTGAGACAGGATGAATAGCCGCTTCATGCCGCTCGCGGTGCGCTCGAGCAGCTCAAGGTCCTCGGCACGCAACGATCCCTCGTACCGCTCGGTGTTCAGGGTGACGAAGGCCCACCCCTCCTGCCTGCCATGAACGGGCTCCTCCAACGCAGCGCCGGCGGCCAGGTCATGGTTGCCTGGTGCGTTGAACAGGGGCATCACCAGTCTGCTGAAGAACGAGCGCCGGTAGCGCGGCAGGTCACCAACCGGGTCCATGAACAGGTCGCCGGTACTGAGCAGGAGGTGTGCGCCGAGCGAATTGATGGTGTCGATGCCGGCTAATAGCGTGGACGCGGGAAAGCCGCTTCGGTTCGTGCTCTCCCCGTGGAAATGGCCACCGATCAGGATGCGGTGGTGCCCCATGCTGTCCGGCGGCGGCACCACAAGTCCATTGAAGGGCGACCGCTGGGCCGCACCGGCGAACGCCAGCAGCAGGCCGCCCATTACGGCGCTAACCCGGGCCACGACGTGCATCGCGTGGCGCTTCATGTACCCTCTTCGGCTTTGGACGGCCTGACCTCCTGGCCGTTGAGGCGGATCGAGCTTCCCTGGCCGACCTTGAGCGCGGGGCCCTCCGGGATGCTTACATCCTGAAGCTCGATGCGCACCGGCCCATGGCGCATCTCATCCTTCCCCGCATGGGCGGGCTGCACGGCATCGATCGCCCCCCCGCGCACCGTCACGCAGGCGCCCTCGCGCGCCACTATGCCTGTACCGCAGCCGGTGATGGTGGCCGCGGCCACTTCCACGCGCGCCAGCATGGAGGCCTTGAGCGCCACGCCGTGCGCCTCCCGGACGACAAGCTCCGTGAAGCTCGCTCCGCCGCCATGCACGCTCACGGCATCATCCGCCGCACCGAGGAAGCGCAGGCCGGTGGCCTGCAATGCAACATGCACGGCCTCCATCTGATCCACCCCACCAACGAAGGTGCTGTGGTTCAGCTGCGCCTCGCACTCGGACAGGGCCAGCAGGGTGGCCCCATTGCCCGCCATGACCACGTGCGAGAGCGTGACGGGCGAACGGTGGAAGCTCAGGTCGGCGCTGCGCGGCTGTTCGCCGCGTTGGCTGGTGAGCCCCTCGATCCGCACATGGTCCAGCACGGAGCGACCGGCCGCTTCCAGCACGTGCACGCCCAGGCTGCCGCTGTCCGGGCTTGTGACCAGGATGGGCATTCCCTCCGTGCCGGTCCAGCGCAGGGGCGAACGGCTCACGATCTCGGCGCCATGACCGAGGTCCAGCCTGAGCGGGGAAAAGGCCTGCACGGTATACCCGGCAGGCAGCACCATGCGCTCCTGGATGGCCCATCGGCCCGGCTTGAAGGTGATGGTGCGTGCGGCATCATCACGCACCAGGAACGGGAATCGCTCCGGGTTGGGTGGGGCCAGCGCGGCAAGGTCAAGCTCGCGGAAGTCCTGCAACTTGAAAGGGGCCACGGGCGCGGTCATGCGGTGCGACGCGCCCAGGACCGCACCGCAGACGCGGGCGCCCGCGAGCGCACCATCCGGAAGGGGCCCGGTGAGGAAGCGCAGGACCTGCGGACGGCCCATGCGCGACCGGGGACGCGGCAGGACGACCGCCTCACCGACGCATGGCGCACGGCGGCCATCTGCGAGCAACAGGCTGTCCACACGCATGGGAAGTGCTTCGATGGGTTGCGCCACCACCTCCAGCGTATCGCCGCTGCGGCGGTCGAGGTGGAAATGGGCCATCCGCGGCGGGGTGAGCAGGGCACGGATGGCGCGCTGGTTGCCCGCATAGACCGCCCGGTCGAGCTCCTTGTAGGGAAACTCACGGTATAGCGTGGCGCTGGCCGTATCGAGCGCGCCCCGCAGTGCGGCGAACGCGCTATCCAGGTAGGCCGGACGCGCGTAGCGTTCCAGGTGGTGCACATAGGCCGCCATGATGGCGGGGTCGCTCAGGAGCTGGGTGTGCAGTTCATCCTGTTCGCGCACCTGGCCGGCGAAGCGGTATGCCCCGGCAAGCTCACGGATGGGGAATGCGCTGAAACTCTCATAGCTAACCGGCTCCAGACGCTTGAGGACGGGGTCGAAGTGGAACTTCACATCGCTCCAGTCCATGCTGTGGTGACCGCCCACCAGGTCCAGCAGCGCCAGCCTGCGAGCGGTCCGGTCCACATCGAACACAGCGGATGCGGGCAGGGTGCCTCGGCGGAAGCCGTCCACCAGGGCCAGCGCCTCCTCGAAGAGCCGCCTGCCGCTGCTGTCAGCGGAAAGACCACTGGTGCCGTAAGCGTCCAGGGTGGCTGCCTGGTAGGCCGCATAGGCCTCGTCCAGCCGCAGCCCTTCCATGCCGTTCAGGCGATGCTGCCAGAAGAGACCGGGGTCGAACCGGAGCAGCGGCCCCGGTACGCGGTCGTTGTTCTCCGCCAGTTCCTCGCCGAAGTGCTCCTCATAGGCATAAACGCCCAGGTCCTCGCCATTGAAGGTGACGCGGCAGAAGCCGTAGCGCAGGGCGATGAGCCCCTCCCCGGCCATCAGCCGGTGGTAGAACCAGTCGCACAGGTAATTGCGCGTGCCCGGATGCTGCAGGCTGAAGCGCTTCATGCCCAGGAAGCCGCCATCCTTGGAGGCCAGCACACGGAAGCTCCATTTGTCGCCCTGCACGTGGTCGCTCAACTTGCCCTTGATCCGTACGCGGCCCTTGAAGGTGCGGCCGTCCGCGCTGAAGCGGGCATCCACGGGGTCATTCCCCTCGGGCATGATCACCCCGCGCGAACGTGCGAGATCGACCACCTGCTCCAACCGGGCGAGCTCGGCCTCATCCACCTCGATGGCGAAGAGCGGGGGCTCCACGGCAAAGCTCGCGGGGTAGTTCACGGCCCACTGCCGCACGAAGGTGGATAGCCCCGGATGGCCTCGCCGGACAAGGGTTTGATGCGCAAACCAACAGGCAGCGGCGGCGATCGTCGCGACGGTCAGCAGGCCCAGCGACCAGCGCATGTTCCGGGGGCTCATGGAGTGCGTAAAGTAAGGCCGTGCCCCCCTTGACCGGGCACCAGCTCGCGGAGCTGATCCTCCGGCAGGGCCGCCTCCGCTTCGGACTCAGCCTGTTCCCGCTCCTCCCAATCCACGATCTCAGGCTCCGTGAGCACGGTCATGATCATCAGGAGGATGATCGTGAAGGGGTTGAGCGAACCGGTGAGCCAGGACTCATAGAGTACACTGAACATCACCGCGAACATGGCGGCATAGGCGATCGGCAGGCGCTTGGATGCCTTGAAGAAGACGAGGAAGTAGCTGCGGAAGAAGATGAGGATGCCCACGATGCCCACATTGAACCACATGGTGAGGTAGCTGTTGTGCACCCCGCCGTGATGGCCCAGGCTGCGCAGGTAGGCATAGTTGTGGCGCATGATGTATTCATCGTTGCCGAAGCCACCGCCGAGCATGAAGTAGTCCTGGATCTTGCTCCAGGCAAATCGCCAGGCGATGTAGCGGCCCGATCCGTCATCCAGCGTCTCCACGCGGAAATACTCCTGCAGACCAAGGCTGATCACGATGGCGGAGAGGTTGGAGCTCACCAGTTCGACCAGCGCCAGGAGCGTGATGAACCCGATGAAACCGATGAAGGGTGACAGGCTGAAGAACCGGCTGAAGAGGAGGAACATGAAGGTCGCCACGAGGGAGGTGCGCGATCCGCAGAGGACCAGGAAGAACACGATGACGCCGTAGTAGACCATCCGCTCGCGGAAGGGGAAAAGGTCCTTCCTGATGTTGTTGAGGATGGTATACAGCACGAAGACCAGGAAGGTGAAGATGCCGAGGCCGTTGGGGTTGCCGAACAGCCCACGGAAGCGGCCCGCCACGTAAACCGGAACGACGCGCACGTAGCGGATGAGCCACATCACCACAAGGAAGGCCACGAAGAAGCGCACCAGGTCGCGGAAGAACTCCCAGCCCCGACGGCGGTAATTGATCAGCACGTAATTGGGCACCGCCAGATAGAGGAGCGCATAGCTCAGTGTCTTCTGGATGCCGGTGAGGGGGTCGTTCCCGAAGACCAGGGGGAAGAAGGCATAGACGAAGAAGGGCAGGAAGATGCGGAAGACTCCCGACAGTGGCTTGAACCGGTGCTGCTCCACCAGCAGGATGAGCGTGAGCGCGATGATGTACGCGTACTTCGCCGTCTTCACCTTGCGCATGGACACCACCTCGGGCGTCATGTCGGATAGCACCAGCACAAGCAGGAAGCCGAACAGCATGTCCGTGAAGGCCTCCTGTCGGTAGAACAGGAAGACGGTGAGCGGCAGCACGGCATAGATCAGGATGCCACCATAGATGGCACCCACCACCCAGAACAGGGCGATCAGGATGAACTGCACTTCGTGGCGAAGGAACTGCAGCATCCGTCAGTCCGCCTTGAAGTGTCGGTCCAATTGGGCACGCACGGCCGGGACACGGTCCCGCGCGAATGCGCGGAGCTCCTCCACCCTGCCGTTCCAAACGTCCACCCCCTCCGGGCGGCGCCAACGTGCCACATGGCGGGTCATTTCCGGCGCCATGGCCTGCTGCTCCGTGTCGATGGCGCGCCGCATGGAGGCCTCGGAGAGCGGCCCGTTGAGCAGGCCTTCCGTGATCGACCGCATGCGTGCACGCAGCACCGGGGCGCGCATGATGGCCACATAGAGCCGGGCCACGGGTCCCTGGTGACGCGCAACATGGGCGAACACGTCCGCCGAGGGCGGTGCGGCATAGCCCAGGCCCATGTCACTGTCGCCCATGATGAAGCGCCAGCGTCCGTCGCGGGGACCGGGCACGGTGTCCGGCAGACCGGTCCAGCGCCAATAGCGCACGTTCTGGTCCGGCCAGTCCATGTTGCCGAGGATGATCTGCGCAGCCATGTAGGTGAGGAATCCATCCACGTCCATTCGGCGGCCAAGGCTGTCCGCGAAGCCCGGTGAACGCGCGTCCCAACGGCCGGCCATTGTGATCATCCGCTCGAATCGCTTCACCTCGGCCTGGTCCCCATCGTACACCAGCAGCCGGTCCTCGAGCACGGTGTATGCACCGGCAGGGCCGCCATGCCTGCGGGCCAGTTCATCCGCATCGATGCGTTCGCGCACGTGGTGCACCCCCCAGTAAGCCCCATTGATGTAAACCACAACGGGCGCCGCGGCCGACGTATGGAAGGGCAGTCCCTCACAGAGGCGATGCTGCACCACGTCGCGCATGAAGCTGTCGGCCTGGTCGTTGCCACCCGCACGGAGCACCACGGTCCGATGCCCCGCGCCATGGGCCGGTCCGAACCACTCCACCGGTGACGGGTCCAGCCTCATGCGCATGGCGTGCTGCGGGAAGCCCCGGGTGTTGTTCCCGTGGATGCGCAGACGCACATCACCGGACCACATGCTCCGGCCCCCGGTGGCGAAGAGTTCGGCCACCGCCTGCCGCTCCCACTCCTTGCCGCGGAACTGAAAGTTGCCGGGGTATTTCCACCAGCGGTGGTCACGCGGGAACCGTTGCACGGCCTCCTCCCCCGCACGGAAAATGCCATGACCGGGCACCTGGATGCCCGTATCGGCATCGAAGAAGGCACCGGGATCAGCGGTAAGCGCGATCACCGGAAGGGCATGCTTTTGCTCCAGGCGCGTGCGGGTGCTCACCGGTCCACAGACGCCGTTCGCACAGGTACGGGCGCGCACCACCGCGGCCGCAGGCTGTCCGGGCAGGGGCGAACGCCATTGCACCGATGTGGGTATGCGCACCAGCCCGTCGGTGCGGCGGCGGTCGGGAGTGGCATCGATGCGTCCAGTGGCGACCGCATCCCGATCGGTCGGTACGGCCCCGTTGGTCGTGTAGTGCACCGTTGCATCCCCCCCGTCAAGCAGGAAGGCTGCATCCCGGGCATGGATGCGCACGGGGGAAATGGATGCGTCCACCAACACGCCAGTGCGCGGAACCCGGGTGGCTCCCGCCCACATCGTAAGGGCGGCCACGAGCAGCAGCCAGACCAGGAACGTGCGGATCGGACGTCCGTTCATCGGGCATCGCGCAAGGCCCAGCGCGCGACCAACGCCAGGGGCAGCAGGCCCACCGCCACCGGTATCGCGGCCCCGGTGCCACAACCGGCGCCCACCACCACCGCGAGGGCCATGAGCGCGCGCTCCCGACGGCCCTCGGCACCATCGGGACGCACCAGCAAGACAACCGCGACAAGCGCGATGCTGAAGGGCACGGAGCCCTTTACGAGCGCAACGGCCAGCGCTGCCACGGCCGCCCAGAGGGCCAGGCTACGGGCATGGTCCGCGGGAGCGCCCGCCAGGCGCACGGTGAGGAAGGCCATTGCCGTGGCCAGCAGCACCGACAGCGCGATGCCCGGAAGGTCCCTCGGGGAGAAAAATCCCAACTGGTCGGCTATAAGGCCCATCAGGTCCATGGCAGAGGCGTTGCGGCGAAGGTAGTCAGCCCGGGCCGCCCGTTCAGGCTACCTTCGTACCATGCGCAAGGCGCTGGCCTCCCTGCTCATGGCGTGCACGGTCCTTCCCGGGGCCCTTGCACAGGCGGTGCTCCAGCCGTCCACCACGCTCCGCATCGATCCCGGCACCACGCTCCGCCTTCCCGACGGGCTTGTCCTGCTGGTCACCAGTGGCTCCGCGCTGTTGAACGATGGCACCATCCGACTGGCACCCACGGCGTCCCTCGTCGAACAACCGGGCTGGCCGGTGACCGGACAGGGTGTGGAGACCGTGGCGATGGCCGTACCGCTTCCCCCGGTTGGGCTGGAGGCTGGCGGACTCGGCCTCACCATCGATGCGGCGGTCGCCCTGGACAGCCTCACCGTGACGCGCGGGCACACCGTGCTCACCAATACCGGCGGCGCATCGGGCATCGCCCGCTGGTACCGGACACACTCACTGGTGAACAGCGGGCTGGACGCCGGCATCAGCTTCCGGTACGACGCGTCTGAACTGCAGGGCATCCCCGAGGCCGCCCTCGCCATCCATGTGGCGACGGATGGCACCACGGCGTGGCAGGGCCTGCCAAGCGTGGTTGACCTCCCGCAGCGCACAGTGGGGGCGGGACAGCTCGACAGCCTGGGCACCTACACCCTGTTCGACAGCACGCTTGGCACAGGCGTGGGTGTTCGCGGCGACGAAAGCCTCCGGGCAGGGCCCGTGCCAGCCGCCGAGGTGCTTGACCTGCGCGATGCTGCGGCCGGTTTCCGCACACTGGACGTGATGGACTGCAGCGGGCGAACGGTGCAGCACATCGACCTTGGCACCAGGACACAACGCCACCGCCTGGCGGTGGGTGGGCTGTCCGCCGGGGCCTACATCCTGCGTACCGACGATGGACGCACCATCCGCTTCGTCCGCCCATGAACCGTGCCTGCCTCATCGCCCTGTTCCTGCTTGCAGCAGATGCGGCCCCGGCCCAGTTGGACCTCCCCGTGCGGCTGGCACTCACGGCGGACTCCGCCATCGATCGGCGCATCACCGGCCTCGATGCACCGCAAGCTCCGGCCGACGGTGTTCCCGCGGACGTCGAGCGTGCTGGCACGCTCACATGGATCACTTCCGGAGGGCAGGACAGCCTGGTGGCTTCGTGGCCGCAGGTGCCGCTGGCATTGGGGAACGGGCTGATGCACATCACGGTCGTTCCAGGTGCCACCAACAGTGGACCGGCCACATTGACCCTGCCGGGAACGGGCGCCGTGCCCATCCTCAAGTATGCCTTGCAGCCGCTGGACAGTGCAGACCTTCAGGCTGGATCGCCAGTGGAGCTTGTGCACGATGGTGCGGCGTGGCAGGTGGTGTCACCGCTGCCGCGACCCTGTCCCACGGGCATGCGGGCGGCCTCCCGGGACCTCTGTGTGGAGGTGCAGCCCACAACCGGAGCGAACTTCTATGCGGCGGCGAACGGCTGTGCCTCCCGAGGTGCGCGCCTGTGCACATTCGGCGAATGGATCGCCGCATGCACCATGTCGAATGGCATTGCAGGCTCCATCGTGGACTACGAGTGGGTGGACCATGGAGCGAACAACACGAACGACGGCAAGACCATGGGCATCAATGCCGGTACCCTGCTGCCCGACTGCCTGTCCGGTGGCACGCGCGCGCCGCTCACCGTCCTCACCTACCGCTGCTGCGCCGACCGATGAGGATATCCGCCCTGACATTGCTGCTCACCCTCGCCCTGTCCACCGCGGCGCAGGTGGAACTTGACGGGCCTCTGCGCTTCACCGCGGCGGACAGTACCCTGCGCCAGGTGGAGGGTCTCGGCACGGCGCAGGCCGAGGAGGACCTGATCACGCTGGACGCGGCACGCCGCGGCGCGCTGCATTGGGCTTCCACTGGGGGCACGGCCAGCGCGATGACCCTCACTGCACGACCCACGGCCACCGCATATCGCAACGGGCTTCGCCTGCGCTTCATCCCGTCCACCTCCTCCGTGGCCAGCACCACGTTGAACGTGGACGGCCTGGGAGCGGCACCCCTCGTGGGCGGTGATGGACGGGCGCCACTGCCCGGTGCGTTGCAGGCCGGCCGGCTGGCCGAAGTGGTTTGGACCGACACGGCCTTCCTGCTGCTGCCCCGGCCCGCGGACGGCTGCCCGGTGGGCTACCTGCAGGTGAACGATGGTCTGTGCATGCAGCAGGACGATGGCGCCAACGTGTCCGTGTTCACCGCCGTGCGCCAATGCGCGGATCAGGGCGCACGCCTCTGCACGTGGGACGAATACCTCCACGCGTGTACCGTACTGGGCGGGCAACTGACCGACCTGTTCAACGATTGGGAGTGGATCGACGATACGAGCGACCACACCCACACCGCGAACCAGGCGGGGCGTTATTACTGCGCACAGCAACGGGCCATCGGCGCCGTGGAACACCCCAACAATTACGGCCGCGTACGTTGCTGCCACCGCATCCGATGAATGTCCGCCACGGGCTCCTCCCCCTCCTCCTGGCGATGGTGCCGGGCGCCTTCGCGCAGGTCCAGCTGGACCGGATGCTGCTGCTGACAGCGCCAGCGGACACCGCCCGCAGGGTCACCGGGCTCGCGGATCCGGTGCTGGAGGGCGATGCGCTCAACGCGGCGAGTGCAGCGAGCGGCGCCTTCCGATCCGGCACGATCAGCGGAACACCGGATGCGTGGGCCATCAGCCTCCAACCGGCCCTCACGGGACCTCCCGTCCCGGGCATGGAGCTGCTGCTGCTCATCCCCCAGGCCAACACAGGCGCGGTTACGCTGGCTGTGGATGGCTCAGGTCCATTCCCCGTGCAGGAGGCCCCCGGAGACGCACTGGAGCCGGGTGATGTGCCTGCCGGTCTGGTGGCGCGCGTGCTGTTCGACGGGAATGCCTTCCAGCTCGTGAACGGCCGGCCGCCCCAATGGCGGCCCTGCCCCTCCGGCTTCGTGGCCGTTACCGCACAGTTCTGCATCGAGCCCGCGCAACGGGACACCATGGACTTCCGTGAGGCGGCACAGGTGTGCGGCGCGCTGGGGGCGCGGCTCTGCACATGGGGCGAGTTCTACTCGGCCTGCACCCGTGCCGGCCAATTGGGACTGAGCGACATGACGGGCAACTGGGAATGGACCAACACCTCGGGCAACGCCGACATGGCCGTGCGCGTGGTGGGCCTGTCCTCCTGCACCATGGCGGCGACGAGCGGGGCCCTTGAACCGCCCGCCAGGAACTTCCGCTGCTGTTACCGGCACTGAGGCGCGCCACGATCTCGCATTTTCGCGCGGCGTACCATGCTGTTCAACAGCCTCACCTTCGTCCTCTTCCTGCCCGTGGTCCTCGCCCTTCACTGGGGCGTGTGCCGCTCGGTGCGGGCGCGCAACATCCTGCTGATCGCGGCGGGCTGCGTGTTCTATGGTTGGTGGGACTGGCGCTTCCTGCTGCTGCTGGCCGCCACGAGCATGACCGATTACGGCGTGGCGCTGGCCATGGGGCGCACAGCCAACGCACACCGGCGCAAGGCCTGGCTGGCCGTCAGCCTCGTGGGCAACCTCGGCACGCTTGGCGTGTTCAAGTACCACGATTTCTTCGCCACTTCGCTGGCCGATGCCCTGGGGGGCGTGGGGATCGCCTGCGAGCCCATGCTGCTTCACGTGGTGCTGCCCGTGGGCATCAGCTTCTATACGTTCCAAACGCTCTCCTACTCCATCGAC
>CAZUNW010000012.1:0-8993 GCA_964621425.1 uncultured Chryseobacterium sp.
CTGCAGGAGGCGGGGCCGTCGTGCAGCGGCCCGTTGACCCCGCCTTCCAAGGGCAGCAGGTCCACCAGGTTGCCGTCCGGCAGGCGCCGGGCCAGATAGAGGTCGAGGAAGGGCTGGTCGTTCCAGGCGGCGCGACGCTGGATGGCCAAAGCCTCCTTGCGGCTGCTGCAGAAGACAACGTGGTCCGCGCCGCACCAGGCGGCCGCAAGGTCCGTGTATGGGGTGTTAACCGACAGGTGGTTGACCGAGAAGCGGTCGGGGTCGGAGCTGAACTTCCTGGCGAAGCCACTGATGTTGCTGCGCTGGGGACCTCCCTCCGGAGGCCGAGTGGCCAGGTAACGGTCCATCCATTCCTCAGCCAGGTCGTACTTGCCGTTGCTCTTGAGGGCCTGCGCGTAGGCGAACATGTCACGCGGCTCACGGTTCAGGAACTTGACCACCACCGCATACCAGCGCTCGGCACCCTCGGTGTCCCCGAGCTTCATGTAACACTCGGCGAGCCGCTTGGTCACGTGCTCGTTCACTGCACCCAGATCGGCAGCTGCGCGGTACTCCTTCTCTGCGAGTGCGTAGGAGAGCTGCGCGAAATAGCGGTCGCCCGCCCGTATCAGCGACTCCGGGCTGCCCTGCGCATGGCCCCGCATGGCCGCGAGCAAGAGCAGCAGCAGGATGAGGGAACGGGGAGCGCGCATGCCTTCAGAAATAGCGGGGCGAGATGGTGCGGCCCTTGGTGAACCTCAGGTCGTAGCCCACCATGATCTCGTGCGTTCCGGCGTTGTACGCCAGCATGCGGGTGGTGGTGAGGTCAAATGCATAGCCTGCCCGCAACTGCTCGTTGAAGCGGTACTGGGCCATCACCCCGAAGGCATTGCCCACGCGGTACATGCCGCCAAGCCAGATCCGCTCGTTCAGGAGCACGTTCAAATTGAGGTCCACAGACAGTGGCGCACCGCCCACGGCGCGCACCATCACGGATGGGCGCAGCTTCATGTATCGCCCAAGGTCGAGCACGGTGCCAGCCTGGAGGAAATAGTGACGCTCCTCGCGCGCGTTGGTCACCAGAACACCCTGTGCCTCCAGCATGCGGTTCTGCAGGAGCTTCGGCGAGGACAGGCCCACATAATGCCGGTCACTGTGCCAGAACAGGCCGAACCCGAAGTTGGGCAGGGCCTTGCTGCTGAGGCCGACGGCGGTGGGGTCATCCGCAACCACCGTGCCCAGGCCCGTGAGATCGACCCGTAGGAAGTTGACGCCGCCCTTCAGGCCGAAGGACAGCTGGGAGGCCTCTCCGGTACGAATGCGGTACGCCACATCCACCAACATGCTCGTCTGCCGCGAGGGACCCAGCCTGTCGTTGAGGAAGGTCGCCCCTGCTGAAAGGCCTTTGAGCGGCAGGGGGGAGTGCATCGCAAGTGTCTGGGTGTTCGGGGCGCCCTCGAAACCCACCCACTGGTGCCTGCTCAAGGCCATGGCGGTGAGCACGCCTGCTGTTCCCGCATAGGCGGGATTGAAGGCCAGGGTATTGAACATGTACTGGCTGTACAGGGGGTCCTGCTGGGCACGGGCCCTCCCGCCGCCCGCGACAGCGAGCAGGAGCCCCATCAGGAGCGGGACTATCGGCAGGCGCTGCTTCATCGGTTCAGGTACACGTAGCCCTTCAACTGGTCAGGGCCGCCGATATCGATCACGTAGAAATAGGTACCACTGGGCAGCGGGTCACCCCCCGGACCGGAGCCGTCCCACACCACCGATGTGTTGTCATAGCCGGTCGCGCCGTACACTTTGGCGCCCCAGCGGTTGAAGATCAGCACGGTGTTATCAGGACGGCCCTCGATGCCCGGCAACAGGAACGCATCGTTGATGCCGTCCCCATTGGGGGAGAACAGGCCCGGCACGAAGATGACCTCCTCGAAGGAGCAAGGGCTCACGCCCTCCAGTACACGCACGGCACAGCCATTGGCATCGGTCACGGAGCAGGCGAAGCCCTGACTGGTGATGAGGGGCGAAGTGGTGAAGACAAAGGGGGGCGAAGTGGACAAGGTCCCCTGGAGGCCGATGACGGTGTAGGTGGAAGGATCACCGCCACTGATGGTGAAGGAGACGGTGTAGGTCCTGTCCACCTCGTTGCAGATAAGCACAGGCTCGCTCACGTCAACGGCCTCCAGCAGGGCCAGCGTCACCACCGACTGGTCGGGGGCACAGCCTGGGACCTGCACCGTGTACTGGAACCCGTAGGTGCCGGCGTCAAGTACGGTGGTGTTGAGAAGACCGCCAGTGAGCGCACCGCTGGAGTTGAGCTCCGTCCATGCTCCGCCGGGATCGGGCGTTCCCCCCAGTGCATCGAACAGCACCAGGCCCGTGTTGGTGTTGCACAAGGCGAAGCTGGAATCCGCGCCCGCATCAGGCGGGGCGTTCACGGTGATGGTCACCGTGGCGCTGGCGCTGGCACAAGGCGCAACGCCCGGGACCGTGTAGATATAGGCGCCCGCCGGGTCGATGGCGGGATCGAAGAACGCCCCATGCGGTGCACCGAGGGGGTCGGTCCAGGAGCCGCCCGCGACAGGCGTGCCGCCCAACGCACCGAATAGGCTCACCGGCGGAGTGTTGATGCACGACACGACCGCCGCTTCCGTGCCCGCATCGGGCGGCGCGGCCACATGCAGCACAATGCCCACAGTTACCGCGCCACATGCCGCAGTTTGCAGGGTGTAGGTGAACGGGTAACTGCCACCGGGAGGCACCTGGGGGGCATCCAGTACCGAGCCGTTCAACTGGCCTGTACCGAGCTCATCGGTCCAGGTGCCGGACTGGTCGGTGCCCGGCGGGAGGGAGCCGAACAGGTCGTAGGGTGCGCTGGCGCAGATGGTGTCCACACCGCCGGAGCCGATGTCTATGCCCGCGGAGACGACGGCGATCACCAGGGTCGTGTCCTGGGGACAGGGCGCCGTGGGACCCACGATATGGATGAACGCAAAGGAACCCACCCCCACTGCACTCGCGTTGAACAGGGAACCGGTGAGCGCGCCGGTGGCATCGACATCGATCCAGGCGCCGCCGGCGGTGTAGGGGGGCAACAGACCCTCGAACAGGTCCTGCGCGGTCTCCGTGACGCACACAGGCAGGATGCCGCCCGCCCCGGCCTGCGGCTGAGGGGTCTCATCCACCAGAACCACCGCGGAATCATTGGCGCAGGTTCCGGGCCCGATCAGCACATAGGTGTAAGCGCCGGGCTGATCCTGGCCAGGCGTGTACGTGCTTCCATGCTGCACGCCGTTCGGGTCCAGCCAGGATCCGCCCTGCCCGGGGTTGCCCCCCAGTTCGCTGAACAGGTTGAAGGGCGGGGACGAGGAGCAGACCAGCGCGGTGTTGTCCGATCCCGCGTTCACCGCTTGGTATTCCGTCACCGTCACGGTGGCCTGATCCGGGAAGCAGACCGGCGAGCCCAGCACGTTGTAAACGTATAGGCCCGGGTTGTTGAGCGCCGGGTTGTAGATCCCGTTGGAGGGTACGTTACCCGGGCCGAACCACGCGCCACCTGCATCCGCACCGGGCAGCAGGCTGATCAGCGACACCGCATCCGCGCTGCTGCAGATCCCGAGGGTGGCATCGGTGCCCGCGAAGGGTGCCTGCTCCACGATGACCGTTACGGTCGCCGTGTCCGCTTGACAACTGCCGATGGCCGGTACCACGTAGGTGTATACGCCAGCGTTGTCGGTGGCAGGATCGAACTGGCCACTGAACGGCAGCCCGTCGGGAGCGGTCCAGACGCCATTGGCATCGGCGATGCATCCATTGCTGTTCAGGAACTGGAACAGCGTGAACGCGGAGGCGCTGCTGCAAACCGACTGCACCGCGGAACAACCTGCGTTCGGCCCCTCCACCACTGTGACCTCCAGAAGTGCCGAGTCCGCAAGACAGGCCCCCGAGCCGGGAAGGATGTACAGGAATTCGTAAATGCCCTGCCCTGCAAGGGCGGCGTTGAACACCCCGTTGAGCATGGCACCGGAGGCGTCGAGGTCCTGCCAGAGGCCGCCGGCCTGGGGTGCGCAATCAAGGAGGGTGACCAGGTCAACGAAGGTCTCGCTCTCGCAGAACTCGGCCTGTGCATCGCACCCGGCGTTGAGCGCCTGTACCACCTGGACCGTGACCGAGGACTGGTCATCGGCACAAGGACCGAGGCCGGCCACGGTGTAGGTGAACGTGTAGCTGCCGGCGGGCACGCCCGATGCGTTCCATGTGCCACCGGTCAGCGCTCCGAGGCCGCTGGTGTTCACCCATGCGCCTCCCGGCTGGGGAGCGCCGTCCAACCCGGCGAACAGGTTGACCGCCGGGGCGTTCAGGCAGACCGTAAGCGTCCCTGGGATACCAGCGCTCGGGGCTGGCTGGAGGCTGATGAAGACCGTGGCGCTGGGGGTGGTGCAAGGTGGGGGCGTGGCGATGCTGTAGACATAAGCACCAGCCGGATCGGACGCTGGATCGAAAACCCCGCTCGCGACCGGCCCGTTCGGACCGGTCCATGAACCGCCGGGATCGGGGTTGCCGACCAGCAGGCCCAGCAGGACCACCGGGGGCGCATCGGTACACAGGGACACCGCCGCCGACACACCAGGGTCGGGCTGCACCTGCTCGAACACCTGCACCTGTGCGGTGTCGTTCACGCAGGGAGCGGTGCCAGCCAGCACATACGTGTATGTGCCCGGGATGGAACTGCCCGTCACATAGGTGCCCGAGAAGGGCGTGTTACCCGGACCCAGCCAGGTGCCCCCAGGCTCGGCGCCAGACAGGAGGGGCAGCAAGGGCAGCGGGGGGTTGGTGCTGCACACCTGGACCAGCGCATCGGCACCGGCGAAGGGTTGCTGGTTCTCGATCACCGTGACGGTCGCCGTTGCCAAAGAGCACGCCCCTGCACCGGTCACCGAGTACGTGTACACGCCGGGCAGGGTGGACCCGGGGAAATAGAGGCCGGTGGTGGGCGATCCGTTGGGGTCCGTCCAGGTCCCGTTCAGGTTGGGCGAACCAAGCAGCACATCCAGCAGGCCGAAGGGCAGCTCATCGTCACACACGATGACCACACCGCTGCCGCCCGCATCCGGGGCGTTGTTCTCGATCACAGTGACGAGCGCGCTGTCGCTGGGGCATGGTCCGGCGCCGGGCACCACGTAGGTGTATGCCCCTCCCGCATTAATGCTCGATTGGAACAGGCCGCTGAAGGGCTGACCGCCCGGGCCCAGCCAGAAGCCACCGGGCTGGGGGTTCCCCGACAGCGCGGTGAACAGGTTGATGGTGGGGCCTGGATCGCATACGGAAACCGTGGCAGCGCCACCGGCGTTCACCGCGGGACTGACCCCGATGGTGACCGTGGCGGATAGCGCAGGGCACGGGGATGGTCCGGTCACCGAATAGATGTAGATGCCGGGGACATCCGTTCCGGGGCAGAAGATGCCATCGTCCGCCCCGTTCGGTCCGGTCCAAGCCCCTCCCAGCACAGGCGCACCTCCCAGCCGCGTGAAGAGCGGAAAACAGGGTTCCGACGAGCAGACCAACAGTGCGGTGCTGGTCCCGGCGGAGTTCGGTGTGACAACCGACACCAGCACCGACGCACTGGCGGGCAGGCAGGCCGACGGGCCCTGCACGGTGTAGGTGTACAGGCCTGGGAGGTCCACCGCAGGGTTGAATACGCCGCCGAACACCTGACCGAGCGGACCGGTCCACACCCCACCCGCATCGGCTCCGACCAGCAAGGGAAGCAGATTCACGGGAGCGGATGATGCACACACCTGGGTCGAAGTACCGGCACCCGCATTCGGCGCCGGTTGAACGCTGATCACGACCGTGGCGGTATCGCCCTCGCAGGCACCTGCCGGAGGTACGATGTAGCGGTATGCGCCCGGGGGATCGACCTGGGGGTCAAAAAGGACGTCGGTGGCCAATCCGTTGGGGCCCGACCACGTGCCATTGGGGTCCGGGGTTCCTCCCAGGAGCGAGGAAAGCAGCAAGGGCCCGCCATTGTCGCATACGACGGCCTGCCCGTCGATACCCGCATCGGGCAGCAGGCTCTTGGCCACGGTGAGGACGGCTACCGCACTAGCGCAAGGAAACGCACCGTGGACGGTGTAGGAGTAGCCGCCTGACGGGTCGATGCCCGGCAGGAAGAGGCTGCTGTGCGCCAGGCCTCCGGGATCCTGCCACACGCCCGTGGGCTGCGGCGTTCCGCCCAGGCTGTCCGTCATGGTGAACGGCGCATCGTTCTCGCACACGGCGATGGACCTGCTCTGGCCGGCATTGGGCGGGGCCACCTCGGCGACCGTCACGGAGGCAGCCACATCAGGACAGGGGCCTGCGCCTTCCACCGAATAGGTATACGCCCCGGCGGACATGCTCGAGGGGATGTATTGCCCTGCGACCACCGGGCTCGGTCCTGACCATGCGCCGCCCGCATCAGGCGAGCCACCCAACACGGAGAGGAGTTGGAAGGCCGATCCGTTGCCGCACACCAGGGTATCGGCATTCAGGCCCGCATCCGCAGCGCCAACGACCACCAGCGTGAGGTCCGACTCGTCATCCGGGCAGGTGCCGCCGCCGTCCAACTCGTAGGCGAAATCGTACGTACCCGGAGCCACAAGGCTCGCATTGAACACGCCGTTGACCAGCGCATTGGTGTTGTCCTGGTCCACCCAATTGCCGCCAAGGTCCGGCGTTCCGTTCAGCAGGCCGAAAAGCTGAATGGCGGTGGATGAACCGCATACCGTGCTGAAGCCATTCGAGCCTGCATCCAGCTGCTGCACGATGGTGACAAGGACGAAGGCGGTATCGCCCGCACACTGACCCGAGGCAGGCAGGACATGGCGGAAGCGATAGAGCCCGTTGCCGAGCCCGTTCGTCTGGAGCACAGTTCCACTGAACTGGCCGGTACCGTCCAGGTCCGTCCATGTTCCGTTCGATGCGCTGGGGGCCGGCTGCAACAATGGGAACAGGTTGAAGGCCCCCGAGCCGCTACAAACCGTCAAGGCACCGTCACCACCGGCGAAGGGCGCAGGATTCACCGTCACGGTCACGGTGGCCGAGGCGGACGCGCAGGGCGTGATCCCAGCCACCGTGTAGGTGTAAATGCCCTGGACGCTGGTACCGGGAATGAACGCGCCATTCATCGCACCCCCCGGGCCGGACCACGAACCACCAACTGACGGGGCGCCGCCGAGCAGGGAGAAAAGCGGGAAGGCCTGGGCCGTGCTGCAGACCGTGATCGCACCATTGCTGCCGGCATTGGGCGGGGCCTGCTCCTGGACCAGCACGAGGGCGGTGGCAGCGGCGCAGGGCGGTAAGCCGGTCACCGTGTAGGTATAGATGCCCGGACCATCGGTGGCGGGCACATACACGGGGCCGTGAGGGGTGTTGCCCGGCCCGGTCCAGGTCCCGTTCACATCAAAGACGCCGCCGAGCACGCTGGCCAACGCGAAGGAGGATGCATTGCCACAAACAAGGGTGTCGCCGTTGAAGCCTGCGCTTGGCGCCTGCTGCACATTCACGGTAAGGCTCGAAGAGTCTGGCCCGCAGGGCGGGATCCCCGGAACGACATAGGTGTACACCCCGGGAAGGCTCTGCCCCGGAATGAAGCTGCCCGTAGGGAAAGCAGCGCCATCTGGACCCGTCCAGGATCCCGTGGCCTGGGGTGCACCGCCGAGCAAGGGCAGCAAGGGGAAGGCCCCCGTATTGCTGCAGACCGTCACCGTACCATCGATCCCCGCCCGGGGTGCGGGCTGTACGGTGATGCTAACGGCAGCCGAAGCGCTGCTACAGGGAGGGACACCGGGAACCGTGTAAGTGTAGAGGCCGCTGGGATCGATGCCGGGCTGGAACACCCCGGAATGCGGCTGACCGCCGGGGCGGGTCCAAGCACCACCGGGATCGGCAGCACCCAGCAAGGGGAGCAGCGGAACGGGCGCCGCATCGCTGCAAACGCTCAAAGTGGTGCTCACACCTGCGTTCGGGGCGATCGACTGGCTCACTGACACGGTTGCCACGGCGCTCGTGCACGGCGAAAAGCCAGGTACAGTGTAGGTGTAGGTGCCAGGGAGCGAGGTGCCGGGCGTGAACTGGCCGCCCGGCACTGGCAGTGCGTTCGGACCGGTCCATGAACCGTTCACCGCCGGTGTACCCCCAAGGGACCCGATCAGCGCGAATGCAGGCGCATTGGTGCATACCGTATTGGAAGCGGACGACCCCGCATCTGGCGCCGGGGTCACCCCCACCGTCACCACAGCCGTGGAGGCGGCACAAGGGGACGTGCCCTGCACCGTGTACGTGTAGATCCCGGCCTCATCGGTGGATGCATCGAAGCTGGCGCCGAACGGCGCACCATCCGGGTCCGTCCACGCACCACCGGCATCAGGCGAACCGCCCAACTGGCTGAACAAGGAAACCGCAGCGGCGTTCGAGCACAGTTGCAACGCGGACCCGGCACCCGCATCCGGTGCGTTCACCACCGATACGGTCACCGTGGCGGTGGCGGGAGCGCAGGGACTCTGGCCCGTGACGGTGTAGGTATGGACACCCGGAACGGAGCTGCCAGGAATGAACGTCCCGTTGAAAACCGCCCCTCCCGGAGCGGTCCATGATCCCGTCAGGTCCGGCGAACCTCCAAGCTCGTCGATCAAGGCAAAGGAGGGCGAGTTGGAGCAAGTCGTGACCACGCTGCTTATGCCGGCATCCGGAGCCTGGCGAAGGATCACTGTGAGCTGGGCCGAAGCGTTCGCACATGGAGGTGTGCCAACGACCGAGTAGATCCATGTTCCGCCGGGAGCCGTGTCCGGGTTGAAGACATCCCCCGTGATCGGCCCGTTCGGCCCGACCCATTGGCCTCCACTATCCGGGGTGCCATTCAACTGAGGCGTCAAGGCAAAGGGAGCATCTGTCGAGCAAATGGTGATGAGTCGATCGCCACCCGCATCCGGCGCCGCGTTCTCCACCACCGTCACCGTCGCGCTCGCCGGTCC
>CAZUNW010000012.1:9093-22863 GCA_964621425.1 uncultured Chryseobacterium sp.
GGGCGAACAGGCTGAACGGCGCATCGCTGCTGCACACCGTGATCGAGGCATCCGCACCCGCATCCGGCGCCGCGTTCTCCACCACCGTCACCGTCGCGCTCGCCGGTCCGCAGGGCGACGTGCCGCTCACCGTGTACACGTACGCACCGGCCGGCGAACTGCCCGGCGTGTATGTCGCCGGATGTGCACCGCCCGGACCCACCCAGGTGCCCCCGGCATCCGCGCCTGCACCCAACAGGGCGAACAGGCTGAACGGCGCATCGCTGCTGCACACCGTGATCGAGGCATCCGCCCCCGCATCCGGCGCGGACAACACGGTGACATCGACCCCTGCAGTGGACACACAGCCTGCACCTGCCGTGACGGTGTAGATGTAGATACCGGGCACATCCGTGGCCGGATCGAAGGAGGCCCCGTGGGGCGCACCTCCGGGGGCCGTCCAGGTACCGCCGCTCTGGGGCGTTCCCCCGAGGGCCGCGAAGAGGTCGACGGGCGCGTCGGTGGAACACAGGGTGGTGGCCACGGAGGAACCCGCATCAGGAGCTGGCCCGATGATGGCGGACCAACCCGGACCAGTGCCGGACGCATCGCTGGTCCATCGGAAGGTGAGGCAGCCATCCGGATTGGTCGCCGCGTACGACTGACCCACAAGGGAGGTGGCGCCATCACCGGTGGCCAGGATGGGATCCGCAGCGGTGGGCCCATCATGGATGACCAGCTGGTCGCTGCCGCCAGCTTGAAGAGCCCAGAGGGTGAAGGTGACCGATACGAAGGAGCCCGATCCCGGGCCGCCATCGGGACACAGCGTCGCTGTCAGGTCCTCGTTGTCACCGTGGTCGGCGCTGGCTCCGCCGCTATCCAGGAACTCGCCCCCGCAGGTCTGCCAGCTGGCGTTGGCCATCGTGAAGGACTGCGCCGCGTAGCGCCCCGGAAGGAGGAGCAACAACCCCAGCACAACGGACCAGGGGCGTGGACGCATGAACACTCTCCTCACGGGCGCATCAAAGGGGGCCAAATGTACTGATCTGGCGCCTTTTCCAGCCTGTTCACATCCCACTTTCGCCAAGTATGGGAATGGATCCGACGATCACGCTGTTCCGGTCGGTACAGCCTGAATGACGGCCATCATGGTGCTGGGATGACGGATGTCCCAGTGGAGGATGCCAATGGCTTCTGCCGTCCGAATGTCAAGGCGAGCATCACCTCGTGGGTTCCCTGGCTGTAACGCCGCATTCCCGTGGTGGTTAGGTCGAAGGAGTAGCCGAACTGGAACATCTCCTTAAGCCAGCAACCGACCATGATGGGGATGGCATCATTCGATCGCCACCCAGCGCCGATCCATAGCATGTCCTTGAAATTCAGGGTTAGGTTCACGTCCACTTTGGGAGGGACCGGGTTCACATATTTCACAAGGAACGAGGGCTCCAGCCTCAGATCCTCGGAGAAACGGATGCGATAGCCACCCGTGGCGTAATAATGCCTTTCCAAGCGACTGAGCGTCTCCTCCTGCTCATCGAAGAAGTAGATGCGGTTATTGAGGATCTGGGGGGCGGTGGCGCCGAACCAGTAATCCGGATGATGAAGCAGGAAAGCGAAAGTGGCGTCGGGCATCACATCGCCGCGCAACTGGTCATCCATCACGGGATCGCTGCCATCGTGGAAGGTGATCTTGGACGCATCGATGAGGAACTGCACCATGCCACCGCTGAGGGAAAGGCCCAACCGAAGCTTGTCCGTGAGCTGAAGGTGGTAGGCGTAGGTGAGCTGGAAGCCGCTGCGCCGCGTGGGACCTACGTTGTCCGTGAAGAGGAAGCCGCCCAGGCCCATGCGGCGACCGACCGGGCTGGTGGAGCTGAGCATGAAGGTGCGCGGCGCATCCTGCACCCCGACCCATTGGTAGCGATGGGCGGTCCGCAATTCGAACCACGGCCGCGAGCCGGCGACGGCCGGATTGTAGAGGTAGTCCTGGCTCACGTACTGGCTGAGCTGCGGCAGCTGCTGTGCCGCCGTGGTACCGCCGACCAGTAGCAGCGCGGAAAGGATGTGGCGCATGTTCATGGGTTCAACGGATCACGGTTAGCGGGCCCACGTAAGGTTCCGGGAAGTCAGGATGATTCAGGCGGATCGCGTAGTAATACGTCCCAACGGGTACCGGGGCCCCGTTGTAACGGCCGTCCCAAGGATCCTTGTAGCCCACGCTCCGGAATAGCAGCTCGCCCCAACGGCTGTAAACCTCCACCTCACATTCAACAAAGCGGTCGATCAGGTCGATCTGCCACACATCGTTCCATCCGTCCCCATTCGGTGTGAACCCCGAGGGGATCACCACCTCCGGCACCACGGTGACCAGCACGGAATCCGCGCTCACGCAACCCTCCGAGGAGGTGACCGTGAGCACGAACCAGGTTGTCGCAGGCGGTGTGGCGAGCGGGTTCGGGATGAAGGGGTCATTCACCAGGGAGTCTGGCTGCCAGCTGAAGGTCGCGCCACCCGGTCCCGCAGGATCCCCCCCGATGACGGTCCCATCCCCTTGGAAGATGGTACGGTCGGGACCGGCGTCCGCGAGCGGCACCGCAAGGACTACGATGGTCACCTGGTCGGTCGCCGTGCACGGCCCATCGCTCACCGTGAACGTGTACGTGTAGGTGCCGGCGGTCAGGTCCGGCAATGCGATCACGGGCTGTGAGCCTGCAATGACGCCCTGTGCATCCGTCCATACCCATTGCGTGCCACCCGTGCTTGCACTGCCATCGAGCACCACATCAGCCCCCAGGCACACCTGCTGGTCCGGCCCGGCATCGGCCGTGACAGTGATCAGCGGGTTGACCTCCGCCTCCTGGGTGAGCTGGCAGCCGTTCGCGTCCGTGAGCACAACCGTGTAGGTGCCTGGTGCCAGCTGTGCGATATCCTGCTGCGTGCTGGTGTATCCGCCAGGACCCGTCCACAGCACGGTAAAACCTCCCACACCGCCGCCGACGGTGATCGCAATGGCCCCATCCTGTGCGGTGTTGCACGAAGCGGGTGTGATGCTGTCCACGGCGAGCACGAGCGCCGGTGGCTCCTGCACGGTGAAACTGAGCGTGGTATCGCAACCGATGGCATCGGTGATCGTGACGCTCCACGGACCTGCACAGAGACCGGTTGCGGAAGGCCCGCCCTGTCCATTCGGCGGCACCGGGGACCAGGTGAAGGTGTATGTACCCGCGCCACCGGAAGGCGCAAGCTGGATGGAGCCATCGCATGCGCCATTGCAACCGACATCGTTGACCACTTCACCGGGAGCGATGGGCACGTACGGTGCCACCAGGAACTGCACGGTGGTGTCGCAGCCGAGGGCGTCGGTGATGGTCACACTCCATGCGCCCGGGCACAAACCGGTGGCGACAGGGGTGCCCTGACCACCCCCGGGCTCGGGCTGCCAGCTGAACGCATACGGCCCACTTCCTCCTGAAGGCGAAAGGGCGGCGGTGCCATCACAGGGTCCTCCACAGGTCGCATCGGTAACCACGATAGCGGCCTCGATGGGGCTGCCCTGTCCGATGGTGACCACCTCGGCCAGTGTGCACCCAAGCGCATCGGTTACCACGAGCGTCAAGTCTCCCGCACAAAGGCCGCCCACCTGGGCGGTATCCGTGGCGATGACCGTTCCACCCGCGTCCGTCCATGTGAACGCGTAGGGAGCGGTTCCGCCTGAGGTGAGCGCGGAGGCGGTGCCCGCGCAATCGCCGAAGCACACATTATCCAAGGTGCTCACCTGCACTTGCAGCGCAGCAGGCTCCGTGAGCGTGAGCACGAGCGTGGTATCGCACCCGTTCGCATCGGTGACCTGCACGGAGTATACCCCGGCGCACAGTGCGAAGGCAGCGTTCGTGCCGTCGCCGTTCGGCGGGTCCGGCGTCCAATCGAAGGCATAACCCGGCGTACCACCCGCAACAGCCAGCACAATGTTGCCATCACAGGTCCCATTGCATGTGATGGCGCCCAAAGCAGCCGTGACCGTAATGGGCGCCGGTGTGGTGATCAGCACCGCGGCTGACGTGCTGCATCCGAACGCATCGGTGATGAGCAGGTCATAGCTGCCCGCGCACAATTGCGTGACTTGCGGTGTGCCGTCACCGGCGATGGGGTCAGGACCCCAGTCGATCGCATAAGGAGCGGTGCCACCGGTGATGCCAACCGTTGCCGCACCATCGCAGGCGCCGGAACACGACACGGGCGTGGTGCTAAGCAGGGGCGTGACCGGATCGGGCGCCACCACGCGGGCCGTATCGATCGTGATGCAACCGGACGCGTTGGTCAGCGTGACCAGGTACTCACCGGCACAGAGGCTGTCGAGCGCATTGGTGTTCGCCGCGAGGGGCACACCATTGATGTCAGACCAGACCACGGTGCAAGGAGGGTCGCTGCAGACGAAGTCGACCGCGACAGCACCATCACAGACCCCCGCACAACTGGTAACGCCGTCCGTAATGGTGAGCACCTCGCCGTTGCTGTCCGTAACCGGCACGGCTGCGGTGGTCGTGCAGCCATTGGCGTCCTCCACCGTGAGCAGGTAAAGACCGGCACAGAGGTTGACCGGCGCACTGTCCGAGGAGACAACGGTTCCCGCAAGTGACCAGGTGTACGTAAAGGGCGGGGCGCCGCCGGATACCTGAACCGATGCTGTACCGACGCACTGGCCGCACTCGCTGGGCGTGGCGGTGGTGGTGAGCACGAGCGGCGCGGGCTCGGCCACAGTGAAGCTGAAGGCAGCGCTGCATCCGACCGCATCGGTGATGAGCAGGTCGTAGGTGCCTGCGCAGAGGCCGAGCGCGGCATTGGTGCCATCACCATTGGCAGGCACGGGTGTCCAGGCAAAGGAATAGGGGGCGGTGCCCCCCAGCGGGGCCGCCACGATGCTTCCATCACACTGGCCCGGGCACCCTGCATCCGTGACCACGACCTGGGCATCGATGGGCGAGGGTGCCACGATGAGCACGTTCACCAGTGTGTCGCAACCGGTGCCCTGATCGGTGAGCACCACTGAATATGAACCAGCGCAAAGACCGGTTGCCTGAGGTGTTCCATCACCGGCCACCGGATCGGGCGACCAGTCATACGAGAAGGGTCCGGCACCCCCCGCCACGCCTACAGTGGCCGTGCCATCGCAGGCGCCCGGGCAGGTCTCCGGCGTGGTGGACAGTGCGGTCTGGAAGACCGGGGCCGCGCTCACCGTGACCGTATCGATGGTGAGGCAGCCGCTGGCGTTCCCCACCAGCACGAGGTAGCTACCCACGCATAGTCCCGAGAGCACGTTACTTCCCTGCGCGAGCGTATCGCCCTGTGCATCCGCCCACGTGACCGTGCAGGGCGGTGCGGAGCAGGTGAACTGAACCTCCAGCTCACCATCACAATTGCCCGTGCACGACGTGTTTCCATCCAGGACGGTCAACACCTCCCCGTCGGTATCGGTGATGGGTGTCACAAGGTTCAGCGTACAGCCGTTGGCATCGGTGAGCACGGCGGTGTAAAGCCCCGCGCACAGGCCGGTCACAGCTGGCGCCGAGCCGACCACCTGCCCGTTACCATCCGTCCACTCCACGGCATACGGTGCCGTTCCGCCGAACGGCGTCAGCTCCGCAGCACCTATGCAGACCTGGCATTGGCTCGGGGTGCTCAACAATGTGCCGGAAAGGGCCGATGGCGAAGCGATGGTGAAAACAAACGTGGAGTCGCAACCGGAGGCATCCGCGATGGTGACCGACCAGACACCCGGACACAGGTCAAGCGCTTCAGCGGAACCCTGCCCGTTGGGCGGAACCGGCTGCCATTGGTAGGAATAACCGGGCGCACCGCCGGTGGGTGCGAGCACGATGGCGCCATTGCAATCCGTGGCACAGGTCGGGGGTGTGATCACCGCACCCGCATCGATCGGGGCGGCAGGTGTGATAAGCACGCTCACCAGCGTGGAACACCCTGCCTGGTCGGTGATCAGCAGGTCGTAGGTGCCGGCGCACAGACCGGTGGCCTGCGGGCCTCCGTCACCCCCCTGTGGGTCCGGTGTCCAGTCATAGGTGAACGGCGGGAGGCCGCCCACGGGGGCCACGGTCGCCGTACCATCGCAGGCACCGGCACAGGTCTCTGGAGTTGTGCTGAGATCGGGGTCCAGCGGAAGGGGAGAGGTCACCGTGGCCGAGTCGACGCTGACGCATCCGGAGGCGTTGGTGACCTGCACCAGGTACAGGCCCGCACAGAGGTTGGCGGCATTGTCGGTCGGCTGGCCCAGGTCGATGCCCTGCGCATCGGTCCAAAGCACCGTGCACGGCGGGTCGGCGCACACGTACTGCACGCTAACAGCGCCATCACAACCGCCAGCACAGGCGGTCTGCCCATCGGCGGTGGCGAGCAACTCGCCGTCGCTGTCAGCGATCACCACCGGCTGGGAGCTGAAGCAGTTGTTCGCATCGCTCACCAACAGGGTATAGAAGCCGGCACAGAGGCCGGTAAGCAGGCTGTCCGTCCCGATGATCACACCACCCTGGCCCGTCCACTGGTAGGTGTAGGGCGCACTGCCGCCCGCCGGGATGGCCGCCGCGGTGCCGATGCATTGCTGGCATTGGCTCTCCGTGGTGGATGCCGATGCGGAGAGCGCCAGTGGTTCGAGCAGGGTGAAGGTGGCGGCCGTGTCACAACCGTTCGCATCCAGCACCAGAACCGTGTAAGTGCCCGGGCAGAGGCCGAGGGCGCTTTCGGTACCATCGCCGTTGGGAGGGTCCGGCGTCCAATCGAACGTATAGCCCGGCGCACCACCCGAGGGTGCAAGCACAATGCTCCCATTGCACTGGCCGGCACAATTGACCGGGCTGACAACAGCGCCAAGGTCCAGCGGCAGCGGCGGGGCAACGACAACCTGTACAGTGGTATCGCAACCATTGAGGTCCGTGATGGTCACCGCATAATTGCCGGCGCATAGGCCGGTGGCCGCCGCAGTGCCCTGGCCTGCGCCGGGGGCGGGGTCCCAGAAATAGGAATAGGGGGGCAGCCCACCCGCGGGGGAAACCGTGGCGGTGCCATCACAGGCATCCGAGCAGCTCACCGGCGTGCTGGTGGCATCGGGTTCGATCGGTGCATAGGGCTCAACAAGGAAGGCAACGGTCGTGTCACAACCCAAGGCATCGGTGATGGTGACGGTATATGCGACTCCGGCACACAGCCCTGTGACAGCATCCGTGCCCTGGCCTGCACCGGGTTCGGGCTGCCAAAGGAAGGTGTACGGGCCTCCGTTGGACCCTGATGCGAGCACGGAAGCCCCGCCTGTGCATGGACCCGCGCAGCTTTCATCCAGCACGTCCAGCGCCAGGCCCCAGGAGGACGGACCGGACACCTCGAACACGACGGTGGTGTCGCATCCGGCCGCATCCGTAACCGTCACCGCGTACTGCTCCGCACATAGCCCGGTCACGGACGAAGTACCCTGCCCCGCAGCCGGCTCAGGCTGCCAGAAGAAGGAGAAGGCACCCACACCTCCGGTGGGGCTTACGGTGGCTGTACCATCACAGGAAGCGGGGCAGACGACGTTGCCGACCAAGAGCCCGACGTCGATGGGCTGCTGCGGCAGCACAAGAAAGGCCAGGGTGCTGTCGCAGCCGCCGGCATCCGTCACTGTCACCGTGTAGGCGCCCGCACAGAGCGCAGTGGCGGCAGGCGTACCTTGACCAGCGCCCGGAGGGGGTGACCACAGGTACTGGTAGCCCGGCTGGCCACCGGATACCGCCACCGATGCGTCACCATCACAGGGTCCGTTGCAGCTCTCGTTGTTGAAGGAAAGCACAACGTCAAGGGATGGCGGAGCCGGCACATTGATGACCAGCAGCGTATCACAACCGGCCTGATCGCTGATGACCACCGACCAATCCCCGGGACAAAGAGCACTGACCGATGCGGTTCCCGCTCCCACCTGGGGCGCCGGGCTCCACGTGAACGCATAGGGGGGAACCCCTCCGCTCACGGTCAGGTCGATGGCCCCATCGCAGACATCCGCACAGCTTACCGGCGTCACCTGCGGCTGTGCGGTGATCCCGCCCGGGGTGGTGATCGTGATGCTGACCGTCGTATCGCATCCGGCCGCATCCATGACCAGCAGATCATACACACCTGGACAAAGGCCTGTGGCATCGGGCGCTCCCTGTCCACCGCCAGGCGCTGGGCTCCATGTGTAGGTGTACGGGGCCGTGCCACCGAGTACCGCCGCGCTGGCCGTACCATCGCACGCGCCACCGCAACCCGAAGGTGTTGTGGCGACCGGCACATCCAGCGCTGCCGGCTCAGCGATGAGGAAGGTCACCGTCGTGTCGCATCCAGCCGCATCCGCCACCACCAGCGTGTACGAACCCGCACAGAGGCCCGTGGCGTTCGGCGTCCCCTGCCCACCGCCAGGTGCAGGGCTCCACAGATAGGTGTACGGAGCCGTGCCGCCCCCCACCTGCGCAGCAGCCGAACCATCGCACGCATCCGAGCAGGTCGCATCCAGTGGTGCAACAAGCACGTCCAATGCCGGTGGGGCCTCCAACAGCAGCGTCAACGTGGTGTCGCAGCCCCCAGAGGAGACCGTCACGCTCCACGTGCCCGCGCACAGGCCCGTACCCTCGGACTGCCCCTGGCCGTTGGGCGGCACCGGATTCCAGCTGTAGCTATACACCCCGTCACCACCCGTGGGCGACAGCGTTATGCTCCCGTCGCACGCGCTTGCGCACGTCGGCGGAACAGCCACCTGGTTCGGAATGACCGGCGCCGGCTCAGCGATCGTGAAGGCCACCGTGCTGTCACAGCCCAGCGCATCGGTAACCGTCAGCTGGTAACCACCCGCACAGAGGCCCGTCACCAAATCACTGCCCTGACCCGATCCAGGCGCCGGCGTCCACACATACGCATAGGGAGCAGCGCCACCCGTGATGACCACCGCCGCACCGCCGTCGCAAACACCGGGACAGGAGGCATCCTGGGGCGTCAGTGCGAACTGAAGCGGCACTGCATCAAGAACCGTGATGGTCACCGTCGTATCGCATCCGCCCGCATCCGTCACCAGCACGCTGTAGGCACCGGCACACAGGCCCGTGGCATCCGCCGTGCCCTGCCCACCACCGGGTGCCGGGGTCCATACGTAGGTATAGCCCGGCGTGCCACCGGTCACCGCCACCGAGGCCGTGCCATCACACAGCCCGCCACAGCTCACGTCCGTCTGCGACGGCACCACATCCAGAGGGAGTGGCTCGTTCACAATGAAGGTCACCGTCGTGTCGCATCCAGCCGCATCCGCCACCGTAACCGAATAGGATCCTCCGCACAGCGCCGAAATGGTGTTCCCATTCTGGCCGTTGCTCCAGAGCACGGTGTACCCCGGGGTTCCGCCGGTCACCTGAAGGGAGGCCTCGCCATCGCAAGCGCCCGCGCAGCTGACCGGAAGGGTATCGAGGACGAGGTCAAACGCGGGCGGCTCAGCGATGGTGAAGGGAATGAGCGTATCGCAGCCGGCGGCATCCACCACCAGCAGGGTGTACGCACCCGCACACAGACCCGTGACATCGGGTGTTCCCTGTCCACCGCCTGGTGCCGGGGTCCATGTGTAGCTGTATGCGGGCGTGCCCCCTGCCACTGCCGCGCTGGCAGAACCATTGCACACCCCTGGACATGTGGCATCCTGCGGAGTCACCACTGCGTCAAGCGATGGCGGGGATGTGATCGTGAAGGCCACGAGCGTATCGCATCCAGTGTCCAGGTCGGTGATGAGCACCGTACCGCTGCCCGGACAAAGTCCACCGGCGGAGGCCGTGCCCTGACCGCTTCCCGGTGCAGGGGACCACTGGTAGGTGAAGGGGCCCGTCGCCCCAGTGGGGGCAACGAACGCCTGACCATCGCAGATATCGGCGCAGGTCGCGGGTGTCACCGAGAGCCCCGGAAGGATCGGATCAGGCGCCAGAAGATCGAACGTGATGAGGGTGTCGCAGCCGTTCGCATCGCTCACCAGCACGGTATAGGACCCCGCACACAGCCCGGTGACCTGCGCGGTGCCATCGCCTGCAGGGCTGCCAGGCTCCCAGTTATAGCTGTAGGCGGGCGTTCCACCGGTCACCGTGACCCCTGCCGTGCCATCGCATGTGCCTGCGCAACTGGGGGCGGTGTTCTGCAGTTGGGCGTCAAGAGGCAGAAGCGTGATGGTGAATGTCGTATCGAACACGCATCCATTGCCATCCACCAGCTCCAGGGTGTTCAGCCCGGCGCACAACTGGGTGGGGTTGGGTGTGGTCTCCGTACCGTTGTTCCAGTCGTATTGGTAACCCGTGCCGGCACCACCCCCGGGGAAGGTGATGGCCGTGCCGTTGCAAACGGCGGCGCAAGCGGGGGGGTTAAGGCCGAAAAAGATGACGCCGAGGGGTGGCGGAGGGGTGACAAGAGCGGTCGCGAAACATCCCACGTTCTGGCCGAGGTCCGTGACGATGACGAGCTTATTGCCCGCACAAGTGTTTGTCCAGGGAAGCGATGTACCCGTGCCGGAAGGCCCTCCCTGCCATTGGATGGCGAAGGGTCCCACGCCACCAGCGACGGTGACGTTCACCGCACCATCGCACACCCCGGTGCATGTGATCCCGAACCCATTGTAATTGGACGTGACCGTGGCGTTCACCTGGAACGGTGTCTGGCCGGTGCCCGTGCCACAGTTCACCGCCGCACGAAGGATCTCCTCCTGCGCGACCGCGGCACCGTCCCAGCGGCGTGGCTCGCCGTTGACCAGCAGCATGGTGGAAGGGGTCCAGGGCAGTCCGGAAAGTGCGCTGCCGGTAATGGCGTCGAGCAGCAGTATGGCTCCCTCCGCGCCGATGCCGCGTGCGCGTGCGCCCACGTGCAACAGGCCGGCACGCAACACGCCGCCGTCCATGTCCAGCCGCCCACGCTCGATCCGCAGGGCATGACCACCGTCAAGTACGAGGGCGCTGCGCTGGGCCCAGGCCGCATCGGTGGCGAGCACCACATCGGCCTCGACCGGCACGGCATGCAGGTCCAGAACGGCCTTGCCTGCGCGTGCCTGCAGCCATGCGCCACCCGGCATCACGAAGTCCACGTTGCCGGCCATGCGCCAGTCGCCGCCGATATCGATGCGCGCACCAGGTGCGCCCTCGACCAGCACCGTGCCGGCAGGGGCCTCGACCAGCAGGTCGCCACAGCGCGCGGAGCGGTCCACGCGCACGTGGATCACCGGGTCGCCACCGATGTGAACGGCCGTGCGGTCGGAGGGCACACCCGCACCGCCAGGTCCCTGGGGCGTGGTCGACCACATGCGCGCATCGTGCCAACTGCCGGCGCCACCGGTCCAGTAAAGCACATCCTGGGCATGTGCGGGGACCAGCCCCGACAGCGCAAGCAGAAGGGGCAGGAGGCGGTGCAGAGGGCGGGTACCGATGTCCTTCATGGGGCGCTATTCGAAGATGGGACAGCTGACGATGCGCTTGCCGGGGTCCACCGGTGCGCAGGGTGTGACGGCCAGGATCACCTCATGGGTGTTGCTGCTGGCCACCCGAAGCCGGGAGGTGGTGATATCGTAGGCGTAACCGAGGGCGAAGAACTTCAGAAAGCCGAACTTGACCATGGCCACCACCGCGTCCTGGTTGCGATAGCTCACGCCGATGCCCACCGTGCGGTTCCATTCCACCATGGCGTTGAGGTCGATCGCAAGCGGCGATCCCGGCGATAGCTTGATCAGCGCGTTGGGCGTGAGCGAGGTCTTGGCCGCCATGCGCCAGCGGTAGCCGCCGCTGAGCATGTAATGGGGCGTAAGGCGGGAAGCCACACCGATGCCAGCGGTACGGTTCGCCAGGATCTGGTGCATGCTCAATCCCACCCAGAACGTCTTGCTGTACAGCCACATGCCCGGGGAGATGTTCGGCACGACGAACGTGGAGCCGCGGCTCGCCAGGATGGGGTCCGTGTAGTCGGCCAGCACCACCTCCCCCACGTCGAACTTCTGCTGCTTCAGGCCGATGAAGGTGCCGAACGCCAGGTAATGGTCCTTGCTGGTGCGCACGTGGTAGGCGTAGGCCAGGTTGATCAGTGTATAGCCCAAAGGACCGGTGTCATCGGCTTCCACGAGGCCGCCGATGCCATGCTTGCCGCGCAGGTAGGGCTTCCGCTTGTTGCGCAGGGTGGCATGGATGGAGGCCCAGCCTGTGGAAGGCGCGTTCTCGAAGCCCACCCATTGCTGCCGGAAGCCAAGGCGTACATCGATGCAATCCTTGCTCCCGGCCACGGCCGGATTGATGCTGAAGTAGTTGAAGACGTTCTGCGAGTACTGCGGCACCTGCTGCGCCGGGGCCGTCATGGCCGCACAGAGCGTGGCGATCAGGAGGAGGCACCTCATCGCACGATGGTGATTGACCCGGTGTAGGCCGCATCGCTCGTACCACCGCGGGTGTTGAGGACGATGTGGTAGTAATAGGTGGCCATAGGCAGCTTCGCCCCGCGGTTGGTGCCGTCCCACGGCTCGTCATAACCCACATCGCGGTAAATGCGCTGGCCCCAACGGTCATAGATGGTCACCTCGCACGAGGGGTAGTCAGCGATCCCGTAGATCGTCCAGGTATCATTGATGCCGTCACCATTGGGCGAAAAGGTGTTGGTGGGGAGGATGCGGCGGATGACCTCCACCAGCACGTCATCGGTGTAGGTGCAGCCGTTGATGGTGGTGGAGACGGTGTAGGTGGTGGTCTCCGTGGGGCTGGCCACAGGGTCCGGGATGTCGTCGGCGTTAAGGCCCGCATTGGGCGTCCATGCGTAGCTGGTTCCGCCCGTGGCCTCCAGCTGCACGAGCTCACCCTCGCCGATCTCCACATCCGGTCCCGCGCTGAAATCAACCCCCACCACGTCCGCGCCCGGGCCGCTGACAGCGACACTGAAATCGCATTGGGCACTGATCGTGGCGCCATTGTCAGCGGCCCCGCTCACCAGCACCCAGTACGTGGTGCCCGGGGACAGACTGTCCGTGGTGACGGAAAGGTCCACGGAGTCCTGTGCGCAATCGGAGACCGCCGAGAAGGTGCCCGGCTGGCAGCTGCCATCGCCTGCAAGGACCACCACGCTCAGTTCGTTGTCCATCCCGGCCACCAGCGGGCAGTCCAGCCCGGAGAGGGCCACCTCCACGGCGCCGCCCTGCGTGTTCGTGGTGAAGGTGTACCAGAGCACGCTGTTGGTGCCTGGGCAGAAGCCCGGTATGCCCACGGCGCCCGTGTTGTTGCCGGTGAGCGGTTGCTGGGCGCACAGGTTCAGCGCGGAGCCACAATCGTCGTTGGCCGGCTGTGCGCGGAGCATCGCCGGCAGGGCGATGAGCAGGAGGGCGGTGGTGAGCGTTCCAGGCTGCACAGGCACGGGTCCGGGCGCACGCACGTCGCGCCATCACGAAGTTAGCCCACCCCCCGGGCGCCCCGGGCGCCAGCGGCCCGAATTGCGCACACGGCCGTGTTGACGGACCCCCTCCTGCGGTTTGCCACCGCCGCACCGCATCTTTGCGGCCGCGGCGCTGAAGCGTTCCAGAGCGCACGCCCCCTGCCATGAGCACCAACGAGGACCGCCTCAAGACCCTGATCGGCCATGCCAAGGAGTATGGCTTCGTCTTCCCCAGCAGCGAGATATACGATGGCCTGAGCGCCACCTACGACTACGGGCCCTATGGCGCCGAGCTGAAGAACAATATCCGCCGCTACTGGTGGGAGGCCATGACCAAGCTCAACGAGAACATCGTGGGCA
>CAZUNW010000013.1:0-22773 GCA_964621425.1 uncultured Chryseobacterium sp.
TCCACCAGCCCGTAGATGTCGCCACGCACCGTCAGCAGGCTGAGCCCCCCGGACCCGGTGAATTCGGCACGCAGCGTCAGGTCCATGTTGCAGCCATTGGGCTTCGGGTAGGTGCCGAACACAAGGCCCAGGCGGATGCCAAGGAAGGTGCTGAAGTCCTCTTCGTAACGTCCGCCGCTCGGCGCCGGTCCGCTTCCCACGGCACCGGCATCCGCCGTCAGCCCGCTGGTGAAGTCATTGGGATGATCGTCGCCCGCGTGGGTGTCCGCTGGCGGGATGCTGTCCGGCGGGGCGCTGGGCGCCATGCTCTGCAGCCGCTCGTTGCTCGGCAGTGTGCCATCGATGAACCGCATGTGGTGGTAGGCGCCCCCGCCGAAGCCATAGATGCCCACACCGGTCATGATCATGAGCCCCGGGTTGAAGTAGAGCATGCCGTCCACCATCCAGTAACTGTAATGCTGGCTGCTGGTGTTGATGGGGATCGCCGTGTTGTTGCGGATGGTGCCGAAGATGGCCTGCAGGTCGCCGCGGATGCCCATGGGGAAGCCCACGGTGAGGGCCCCTTTCACCTCCTCCTTGGTGGCGGTCTTGGTGATGCGCAGGTCGCCCACGAGGCGCATCGCGCTCACGTCCACATCCAGGTGCATCCCGGTGAACTGTACATCCTTGAAGTCGAAGCGCTCGATGCCCCCGGTACCCAAGGCCATCTGCGTGGTGAACTTCAGCGCGACGCTCGCTGCGAAGCTGCTTTCACCCTCCCCGCCGCTGAGGGTCACCATGGGTTCCACCACCAGGGCCGGGCTGCCTCCATCGAACTCCAGCGCCAGGTTGCGGATGCTCAGCGGGAAGCCGCCCACCTCCTTCTGCGGGCTTGCGTAGGCGAAAACACAATCGCCGCAGCTCATCCCCTCATCGCTGTCCAGCACCAGGTTCACGAAGCGCATGCCGGGCATGCTGATGCTGGGCAGGCTGCCGATGTCGATGCCCAGCTCGCGGGCGATGCCGGTGCTGATGCTGATGCTGCCGGTGAGGTCGGCCCGCACCTTGCTTTCGTTGCCGAGGGTTGCCCGCACATAGCTCTCGGGCATCAATTCCATGTCGGCGATCCACAAGGGCGCAGTCAGTGTGTCCTCCAGTTCCACCTCCAGCGTGAAGGCTAACTCGCTGCTGTCCGGATCGTAGCCCAGCATGGCCCCGTAGCGCAGGTAGTCGTGCTCCCCATTGATGGGCAGTCCGATGCGGCCTTCGAGCCCTGCGCGCTGGAAGTTGTTCTGCAGCATGCTCATGTACACGCTGTCCACACTGAAGGCCCAGCTGTCGATTCGACCCCTGTTCACCTCCACGAGGTTCTCGATCGCCACGGTGAAGGAGAGCTCGGCCTGGTCGTCCACCATGAAGTTGTATACACCGGCGCTGAGGGGTGAGCCCGTTCCATCGCCGATCACCTCCGGGGTGCGCATGCTGAGCTGCTTCAGGTAGAAGCCCTTCCAGAGGTCCGCGGTGCCGTCACCGGTGATGGCCGGGTGGTCGTAGCCATCCGGGAACGCAATGCCCTCGGGGTTGGCAATTGTGCTCCAGTCCAGCCAGGCGTCCTCCACGGTGAACCCCCAACCCGGCGCGCCGGGAACCTCGAAGGGGTCCATGGTGAACTGGGCCATCACGTTCCAGCTTTCCGTGGCGCCGGTGCCGGAACCATGGGCCTCGCGGCAAACGCTGAACTTGAACCGGGCCTCCACCTTTTCCGTTCCGGCCGTGGCATGGTCGCCCTCGGGCACGATGGTGCTCCGGCTGAAGCGCACCGCACAGGCCACCTGCAGGCACTTGAAGCCGTGGCAGTCCCAGTCCACGTAAGTAAGGTTTGCGAGTTCCGTGCTGGCCCCGCCCCTGAACCGGAATTCGGTGTCGAGGTCGCCGGTGACCGTGACATCCGCGGGCAGGTAGGCGCGTCCCTCATCCCCCAGCCCGTCCGGGGTGAAGCACATGTCGCCCACACCGAAGGCCAGCGTGGTGCGGATCTCCATCACATCGATGCCGGCCACCATGTCCAGGCTGGCGCGGAGGGAATCGAAGCGCATGTTGATGATGCCCAGGGTGATCTGCCTTCCGCCCACTTCGCGGTCGATGCCGATGGGCATGCCGATCTCGCTGCCGCTGCTGAAGAGGCTCACGAGCCGGGCACCGTCCTCGATCAATCCGTTCATCGTCTCCAAATCCCCGGCGCTCATGTTGGGGATGAGGCGGGTGCCGCTGGTGACCATCGCCAGGGACGGGGGCGACCAGTCATGGCGGGCCTCCACTCGCCCCTGGAGCATCCGGCCATCGCTGTTCCATTTTAGCCCGCTGAACTCAACCATCACGTTCACGTTGTTCAGGAAGGGCACCGGGATCTTCCCCGTGCCGCTGAATGTGGTGCTCCCGCTGGCGGTGATCACGGTCATGTTGAACTTTCCCACGCGCACCACCGAGCCCGCCGCCAACCCGCCCACCGCCGTGGTGTTGGTGATCGCATCGGCGCGGCACACGCTCACGCAGTCCGCTGAACCCTCCTCGGCCGGCGGCTCTGTCACCGTGGGCTCCCCGGTGGATGTGTCGTCACACCGGCCCACGCAGAACCGCGCCACCTCACTGGTGTTGTAGTTCGCGCTGTTGATGTTGTACGGATCCGTCTTCCAGTGCAAGCGCCAGAAGTAGGTGCCCTCCTCGGTGATGGTCGCGGAGGCCTCGAGGTCCTTGTAGATATCGCTGACGAAGGCTTCCGGGGCGTCGATGGCCGATTCCGTGGTCCATGGCTCGTCTGTCAATTGCCCGTGGGTGGTGTAGACAATGGTGTCGAATGCCGGGTCCTTGCTCACCTCCAGCAGCCAGTGTTCAACGTGCGCTCCAACGATGTAGGTCACCCCTGCGTCGAGCACATCTGTGCCGTTGGTCGATGCCTGCACCACGCTGAAGGGGGGCAGCGGCTCGTCCGGTGGCACGGCGCTGGTCCACCTCAAGGTCACCTCCCCCGGAGGAACCACGGCGTCAGACACCGGTTCATTCGGCTGGGAGGGACCCATCCCGATGCCGAACGGTTCCTCGCCGCTGTCCCCCGGGTACGGCGTGCTGCCGATCCTCAGCTCACCGACCGTGCGCCACTGGTATCGGCGGCCACGCATGAAGTTCACCCCCTCCTCGTTCGGGTAGTACACGCTCAGGAACTGGGAGCGGAAGGCGGTAATGTCCGAGAAGGCCACCTGCTGCTGGGTGCCGGGTGGTCCGTCCGGCCAGATGAGGACGCGCGCGTAGTTGGGCATGACCGCACCACCGATCTCGCGCATGCTGGTGGTGTAGGAAAAGCGGGTGTAGTCCCGGAACGGTTCAAAGTGGGTGATGATGTTCGGGTAGTCGAAGGGCACCCAGTCACCCCCTTGGGGCCAGACGGGCGACAGCGTGCCGTTCCCGTCCACGCCCTCCGGCGCATACAGGAAGGAACAGACCTCGCTGCTTATCAGGATGGACTCATTGGACAGGCCGCCGTTCCGCACGGCCGATACGCGCACCGCATAGCGGTAACCGGCATCCAGCATCAGCTCATCCGGGATCTCGATGTTGGCGAATAGGTCCTCGGTGAGCAGGGTGTAAAGCTCGGGCACGGTGGCGCTAAGGATGGCGTCGTTGGCATCGCCCTCACGGCCGTCCAAGGGGTCGATACGGGCAATGTCCAGACGGTAGGAGAGGTCTCCGAAAAGGGAAGGCGGCGGGCTGAAGGTCCAGGCGATGTTCAGCAGCCCGTCCGGCAGCATGAAGGAGGTGTTGCAGATGTTGGTGAAGACCGGCGGTTGGGGATGGACCACCGACCAGCTTGCACAACCGGCGGGTATCGGGGCGCTCACCGGTGCCTCATCAGCGCAGTCCAGCAGTTGAAGGCAGATCTCCCAGGTCCCTTCCGGCAGCATCTGGTCGTTCTGCACCTGCGCGTATGTGATGCCGGTGAACTCGAAGTCATCCGCCCCGAAGCTCCCGTCCACCTGCTGGCTCAGCTCCTCCAGCGTATAGGTCTGGGTGCCTGGCTCCAGGGTGATGCAGCGGTCGGGGGTGAAGGCAGGTATGGAGCGGATCAGGATGCCCCGCTCGGTGCACCGCAGGGTCATCAGGCCCGTCACCGAGCGTTCCGCACCGCTGTTGGTGATGGTCACCGTCACTGCGCCGGCCTGGTCCTGCACCTCCGCCCATGTGAGGGGCGGCGGCATGGGGGCCGTGGTGGTGACCGCTACGGGGTAGGGGGGCTGCGCGAAGACCGGCATGGATGCCAGGACGGCGATCGCGGCCAGGATGCGCAGGAGGGTCCGTACGGGTGTCATGGTTTGCTCGGTTTGCGTTCGCGCTTGCGGAATTCGGCGGAATAGGTGGCCTGAACCCGCAGCTGGTACTGGCTGTTCTCGAAACGTTCGTTGGTACTGCGGCCATTGTAGCTCATGGCCAGGCCGAAGGAGTGCATGCGGGCCACCTTGCGGTCGATGCCCAGATTGGCCACCAGGGAGGTGCTGCCCCCGTAGGACTCGCCGCGGTTCAGGTAGAAGGCCGCACGGCCGGAGATGCCCAGCTTGTTCTCGTCAAAGCCCTTGCGCGCGTTGAGCGATGCGCCATAGCGCGTGCGCCCCAGGCCGGCGCTCTCGAACAGGCTCATGGTGATGCGTGCGCCCCAGCTGAAGGCGCGTTGTTTCGCGCTGGAACGGTAGCCGATGCTGCCGTTCATGGTGGAGGTGACTACCTGTTCCTGGGAGGGGTAGCCGTCGTTCACGAAGGTCTGGTAGCCCAGCATCACATCCATGTTCTGTGTGCGGCCACCAGCGGCATCGCGCAAGCGCAGGCTGTTGGAGAAGGTGATGTTGTCCGATACCTGGCGCAGGGTAAGGGTATCTGAGCCCGCCGCTTCATAGGCCGCACGCACGTTCGCCTCGAAGTTGCTCCAGCTCAGGCTGGTGGTGAGCACCTTGCCGCTGTTATAGGAGAGGGTTGCGCTACCGATGGTCCGCCGCGTGCGTGTGGCCAGTGCGCGGGCCAGGTCGTTGGTCTGGAGGCCTGCGGAAAGGCTGATCCGCAGCTTCTGCTTGAAGAGGCCGGTGGCGAAGGTGCCCCGGAAGTTCTCCACGTCCTTCAGGAAGAAGTAGTTGCCCAGCGTCGTGAATAGCGGGTCGATGCGCTCGTAGTTCACGGAGATGGTGGCGCTCTTCACATTGAAGCAGAGCCCTGTCCTGATCGCGGTACCACGCCTGGAACGCGGGTCGATGTTGAAGAGCGGCGTATCGTAGTTGTTGGCCAGGTCGCCCAGCCCACCGGTGCGCTCGGCGGGTATGAGCCCCACATTGTGCAGGCTGCCCGCTGCGTCCAGCTGCCATTGGAGGTTCTTGGCCACCTGCAATGCACCGCCAAGCCCCACAACCACGTTCTCCTCGGGTTGCGACGTGCCGTATCGCCCCTCCCGCAGCTCGAGCGAATCATACAGGTCGCGGGCGCTGAACACCACGAGGTCAAAGTGGCTGGCCTTGCTGCCCACCCCCAGTTTCACGCCCATGCCACGCCGCTCGAAGGCCGGCTCAACCACCGCCTCCACCGTGGTGTCGGCGAACACTTCCCGGCGCAGCTGCCCATACATCGCCGCGAAGCGGAACTTCCCCGGGTTGAGCTCCAGTCCTCCGCCGAAGAAGCGCTGGCTGCTCATGGTGAGCTCGCTGAATTGCATGGTGCGGTGCCCGATGTGCGCGGTGATCCATTTGTAGCGGGGGCTGAGGCCATACTGGTTGAACGGCTGCCGGAACTCGCGTTCCTTTTCGCTGAACACGAAACTGAAGGGGATCTGCAGGTCGTAGATGTTCAGGCTCATCCTCCCGCTGATGCCCCAGGTGAAGGGGGCCATGCGCGGATCGCCCAGGTCGGTTGTATAGGCGGCCCCGAAGGCGTTCAATCCCCCGGTGACGCTGAAGGGGTCCTTCTGCCCGATGCGTCCCAGGTCCTGCCCTTTCACGAAGCCTGCCAGGAGGCAGGCTGCCAGCAGGCTGGCGCGGCGTGGGGTGGCTGTGCGTGGCACGGGTGTATGATTGATGCTGCGAACCTAGCGGGCCGCCATCGTCCCCGGAATAGCCAAATGTGGGTAATTCCGGCGAATGTCCGCGCCCCGGAGCACCCGGCCTTCAACCCCCGATGCTCACCATGGGCCTGGCGCTCAGGTCATGCAGGACCTCTTCCTGCTTCTCTGGCTTGAATTGCGGCAGGCCGCCGAGCATGGCGTGTTTTGCCAGCACGTTGGCCTCGATCAAGGGTGCGATGTCCTCTCCGCGGCGCAGGGCCGAGAGCAGGTCAGTCTCCTCACGCGCGAACAGGCAGTTCCGCATGCGCCCCTCGGCCGTCACCCGCAGGCGATCGCAGCCGCTGCAGAAGGGCTCGGTCACGGTGCTGATCACGGCGAAGGTGCCCTGCCATCCTGGGACGCGGTAGGCCTTGGCGGTGCTGTTGGGGTCGTCGTTCAGCTTTTCAAAGCTGTGTACGCTCCCGATGTGTCCCAGCATCTCGGCATGGGTGTAGACCCGCTCACGCCCCCAGCCATTACCGGCGAAGGGCATGAACTCGATGAACCGCACATGCATGGCCCGGTCACGCGTCAATTCCACGAAGCGCAGCAGCTCGTCGTCATTCACCCCGCGCATCACCACCATGTTGAGCTTCACGCGCAGACCACGACGATGGGCCTCCTGGATGTTCGACCAAACGGCGGTGTAGCCGTCCCGCCGCGTGATCCGGCGGAATCGCTCCGCATCAAAGGTGTCCAGGCTCACGTTCAGGCCGGCGAGCCCTGCATCGATCAGCCCGTCCAGGTGTTTGTGCAGCGTGAGCGCGTTGGTGGTGAGGCCGAGGCTCACGGGAAGCTTGACCAGGTCACGGACGATGTCCACGGCATCGGGCCGCACGAGGGGCTCGCCCCCGGTGAGGCGGATCCTGGTGATGCCGTACCGCTCCACGAACAGGCGCGCGATGGCGCCGATCTCCTCGCGTGTCATCAGCTCATCGCGGTGCAGGAAGCGCTGGTCCTCAGGCATGCAGTAGGTGCAGCGCAGGTCGCACTTGTCCACGATGCTGATCCGCAGGCTGCGGTGGATGCGTCCGTGCAGGTCGGAAAGGGGGGCGGCCACCCGCGCAAGTTAGGCGGCATCGCCGGGCGCCGACCAGCGGAGGCCGGCCTGCGGTACCTTTCGGACCAGCCGCCCATGAAGGCCCCCGTGACCCCGGTATCCATCACTCGCTGCGAAGCCGGCGTTCGGACGGCCGATGCCGACATGGTGGTCACGGAGGAACCGCTGGAGATCCGCCTGGGCCATGGCCCGCTTGACGGGCGGATGGAGTTCCGGTTGAGCGTCACCATGCGCACCCCGGGCCACGATGCGGAGTTGACGCGGGGCTTCCTCTACACCGAAGGATTGGTCGCAGCGCCTGATGAGCTGGTGCGTGTTGCCCATTGCGAGCATGTGAGGCCGGAGGAGCGGGGTAATGTGGTGCGTGCCGAGCTCCGTCCGGACATCGTGCTTGACCCATCGCGATGGCAGCGCAACGTGTATACCACCAGCAGCTGCGGCGTTTGTGGTAAAAGCAGCATCGAGGCGGTCCACGCCCAATGCGGCCGGCCGGTCGCGCCATGGGGATCCGTGGACACTGAACTGCTCAGCTCCCTCCCGGAACACATGCGTACAGCACAGACCGTCTTCCGCCACACCGGTGGTATCCACGCCGCCGCGCTATTCGATCGCAAGGGACGTTTGTTGCTGGTGCGCGAGGATGTGGGCCGCCACAATGCGGTGGACAAGGTGATCGGTGCTGCATGGGAGGCCGGGGTCCCGCTTGGCGCCTCCCTGCTCCTTGTCAGTGGCCGTGCGGGCTTCGAGCTGGTGCAGAAATGTGTTGTTGCGGGCATCCCGTTGATGGCCGCCGTGGGCGCGCCCTCTTCATTGGCGGTCCAGCTCGCCCGCGAAAGCGGACTGACCTTGGTCGGCTTCCTCCGAGGCGACCGCTGCAACATCTACACGGGTGGTTCATGAGCGGAACCGGACACACCCGGCTGGAGCAGCTCGCCCATGAGCCCATCACCATCGTGCCGTACGATGCGGAATGGCCCCTGCGCTTCGCCATGGAGGAGGAGCTCTTGCGTGCGGTGCTTCCCACCGCCCTTTATTCCCGCATCGATCACATCGGCAGCACCGCCGTACCGGGGCTCAGCGCCAAGCCTGTCATCGATATCCAGGTGCAGGTGGCCAGCCTGGAGCGTGTGCGGCGGGAGGCCGTACCCCTGCTGGAGGCGCTGGACTATGCCTTCATCTGGCGGCCGAGCATGGGCGAGCGGGCGTCCCATTACGCCTGGTTCATCAAGCGTAACCCCGAGGGGCAACGCACCTTCCACGTGCATATGGTGGAGCCCGATGAAGCCACGGTGGACCGCCTGCTGTTCCGCGACCGCTTGCGGCAGGACGCCCGGCTGGCGGAGCGGTACGAACGGCTCAAGCAGGAACTCGCCGTCCGATACCCCGGCGACCGCGTGGCCTACACGGCGGCCAAGACGCCCTTTATCCGGGAGGTGCTGGGCCGCTCCTAAAGGAGACCGTTCCCTTGGCAACGAAGGTGCGCGGGAGTGCCGGCCTTTTCCGGTTCCTCGCCCGGCGTCTGCGCGTATGCATTTCTCAACCTGCTGATATGGCCCGCCATCACCCTGCATGGCTTGAGCTGGAGGCAGCGCACGCGACCGACCGAACGCATCAGCGGTCAATTGGATCACCGGTCGGAGTAACGGTGGCCACGCGGTCGTTTCGATACTTTCGTTCCATGCGGAAGCCGTGGGATGGATAACCGGTGGTTTGCATTGGAGGGGCGCTGGTGGATGAATTGTTCCATTGCCAGGGACCGATCATCCACGGGACATCCAATCCGGCCGTGCTGGAGCGGCAGGTCGGCGGGGTGATGTGCAATGTGGCGCATCACCTGGCGCTGCTGGGTGTTCCGGTCAGGATGATCACCGCGACCGGCCGTGATGCCGACGGAGACTGGTTGCTGACCAGCTGCCGGGCCGTGGGGATCGATATGCGTGATACGCTCCGTGTGGATGCCCCGACCGGCCGGTACACGGCCTTGATCGCTCCGGATGGAGCGCTCTTCGCCGCCGCTTGTGCGGACACCTGCATGGATCGCCTGGATGCCGAATGGCTTGCTGCTCATCAGCAGGCATTATCCGGTGCGAGCCTCCTCCTTGCGGATACCAACCTGCCCGCTTCGACGCTTGCATGGCTGATCGCCTACGCTGCCGGCCAGGGTGTTCCATTGATCATCGAACCGGTCTCCGTGGCGAAGGCGGCCAAGCTGCGCACGCTCGATCTGCATGGCCTGTTCATGGTCACGCCCAATGAGGATGAACTGCCTTTCCTGTGCGGAAGGGATCATCCCGATGCTCCTTCGGCGGTGGCGGAACTGCTGGCCCGCGGCGCGGCGCGTGTGTGGTTGCGCAAGGGCAAGGCGGGCACGGATATGGTTCTCCCCACGGGCACACATTCCCGTCCAGCGCCCCAGGCGCGGGTCGTGGACGCCACCGGGGCCGGAGATGCCGCATTGGCCGGATGGGTGGCGGCCTGGTGGAACGGTGGCGATGAAGCGGCGTGCATGAGCGCAGCGGACCGGCTCGCCGGTGAGGTGCTGATGCATAAGGGCGCCGTGGCAAGGCACATCACACCGGACCTCTTGTCCGCTATACCATTGATCACTGCTGAATGAACCGCTACCTGCACATCCATCCGGAGGTCCGTGAAGCGCTCGCGGTCGGACGACCTGTCGTGGCCCTGGAATCCACCATCATCTCGCACGGCATGCCCTGGCCGCAGAACAGGGATACGGCGCTTGCCGTGGAGGAAGCGGTACGTGCGAACGGTGCTGTGCCGGCGACGATCGCCATCCTCGATGGGCATTGCATGGTGGGCCTCGAAGCGCATGCCATCGAGCGCCTCGGACGCGATGCGGATGTGTGGAAGGTGAGCCTGCGGGATATGCCATACGTGATCGCCAGCAAGGTGCCCGGTGCCACCACGGTCGCGGCCACGATGCGTATCGCGGCCATGGCAGGTATCCGGGTCTTCGCCACCGGCGGCATCGGTGGTGTGCATCGCGGGGCCTCCGACACCTTTGATATCTCTGCGGACCTCACGGAGATGGCCGGCACCGATGTGGCCATCGTTTCCGCAGGGGTGAAGTCGATCCTTGACATCGGGGCCACGCTCGAATACCTGGAAACGCTCGGCGTGCCGGTGGTCACCATCGGGCAGGATGAATTCCCGGCCTTCTATTCCCGGCGCAGCGGGTTCTCCTCACCCTTGCGCATCGACACGCCTCAGGAGGTCGCGGCGATGTTGCATGCGAAGTGGGACCTTCACTTGAGCGGGTCCGTGCTCATTGCGAACCCCGTCCCGGACGTCCATGAAGTACCCCGGGAGAGGATGGAAGCACACATTCAGCAGGCGCTTGCGGAGGCTGATGCGCGCGGCGTAAAAGGGAAGGCGGTCACCCCCTACCTGCTGCAGCGTGTGGCGGAGCTCACCGGCGGCGAAAGCCTCGAGGCCAATGTCGCCCTGATCAAGAGCAATGCAGCGATGGCTGCACGGATCGCGGTGGCGTACCACGGTTGAGAGGCCTGTCGCTTGGGGAGCCTGCTTTCTGGTCGCCAGGACCCTCAATGTCCAGGCTTTGGCACGACACATGGCGCATGATCCGGTTTCGCATGTGGAATGGATCGATCATTTCAAACGAAACAGCAGGCGCTCTGCCTAAGAGGATGCTCACGCCTTCTGCACCACCTCGCCCGCCTTCCTCAAGTGCGCCTTCTTCGCTTTACGAATGCGGCATGTCACCACCTTGTACTCCGGGCACATCGCCAGTGAGTCGCTCACACTGCTCGTGATCACGTTCAGCATGACCTCCGGGAAGTGGAAGGTGCTGGAGAGGATGCCGGGCTTCACTTCGTCGGTCACCTTGGCCTTGATGTCCACCTTGCCGCGCGGGCTCTCCACGCAGACCATGTCGCCATCGGCGATGCCGTTCTGTTGCGCGTCGGCGGGGTTGATCAGGAGCACGTCCTCGCCGAGGATCACCTCGTTACCGGTGCGGCGGGTCATGGCGCCGCAGTTGTAGTGCTCCAGCTCGCGGTTGGTGGTGATGATGTAGGGGTAGTCCTTCTCGTTGGCGCGCACCTCGGGGCTCTTCTCCCAGGCGTTGAAGTAGAAGTGACCGAGCCCGCGCTTGAAGCTGTCGGTGTGCAGGATCTTGGTGTCGGTACCATCGGGCTTCACGGGCCATTGCTTGCCGTTCTCGCCCAGCTCGTCCCACTTCACCCCGGCGAAGAAGGGCACGATGCGGCTGATCTCCTCCAGCACCCACTTGGGGTGGTAGTCGGTGTTGGCATTGCCGCTGCGCTTGCCGGTCTTCGCGGCGTAGCGCTCCATGATGTCGCAGGTGATCTGGCCGTCGCTCTTGGTGCCTTCGATGGGTTCCACCACGGCGTTCACGCGCTGGATGCGGCGCTCCCCGTTGGTGAAGGTGCCGCTCTTCTCCAGGAAGCTGGCGCCGGGCAGCACCACGTGGGCCATCTTGGCGGTCTCGGTCATGAAGAGCTCCTGCACCACGAAGAGCTCCAGCTGGCCGAGGGCCTTGCGCACGTGCAGGGTGTTGGGGTCCGTCTGGCCCATGTCCTCGCCCACCACCCAGAAGGCCTTGAGGCTGCCGTCGAGCATGGCGTCGTACATCTGCGGGATCTTCTTGCCGATCACGCTGGGGATCTCGGTGCCGTAGAACGCGTTGTACATCTGGGCGTACTGCGGATCGTCCACCGCGAAGTAGCCGGCGCCCTGGTGGGGCTGGCAGCCCATGTCGGCCGCGCCCTGCACGTTGTTCTGGCCGCGCAGCGGGTTCACGCCCACGCCGCGGCGACCGATATTGCCGGTCATCATGGCGATGTCGGCGATCTGCATCACGGTGAAGGTGCCCTGGTAGTGCTCGGTGACGCCCAGGCCGTGGAAGCTCATCGCGGCGGGGCTCTTGGCGTAGGCCATGGCGGCCTCGCGCACTAGGTTGCGGTCCACGCCCGTCTCGCGTTCCATCGCAGCAATGTCCACCGTGAGCAGCTCCTTCTTGAAATCGGCCCAGCCCTCGGTGCGCGTGTCGATGAAGTCCTGCTTCACCAGACCCTCGCTCACGATGTAGTACATGAACATGTTCAGCAGGGCCACGTTGGTTCCGGGCTTCAGCTGCAGGTGGTAGTGGGCGTAGCGTGCCAGCTCGGTGCGGCGCGGGTCGATCACGATCAAGGTCTTCCCCTTCATCACCTGCTGCTTGATCTTGGCGCCGGTGACGGGGTGCGCGTCGGTGGGGTTGGCGCCGATCACCATGACGGTGTGCGTGTCGCGCAGGTCGTCGATGCTGTTGGTGGCTGCGCCGGTGCCGAAGGTCTTCTGCATGCCCAGGGCCGTGGGGCTGTGGCATACGCGCGCGCAGCTGTCGATGTTGTTGGTGCCCACCTGCGCGCGGAAGAACTTCTGCAGGAGGTAGTTCTCCTCGTTGGGACAGCGCGCGCTGCTCACCCCGCCCAGCGCATCGGGACCATACTTTTCGCGGATTCGGATGAAGCCGTCGACGATATAGTTGTAGGCTTCGTCCCAGGTCGCGGACACGAGTTCCCCGTTCTTGCGGATCAGCGGCGTACGCAGTCGCTCGGGGTGGTCGTAGAAGCGGAAGGCATAGCGGCCCTTCAGGCAGGTGTGGCCCTGGTTGGCCTCGGCATCGTAGGGCGCGGTGATGCCCGCCACCTTGCCGTCCTTCACCTTTACCTCGAGGTTGCAACCGACGCCGCAGTATGTGCATACGGTGCGCACCACCTCATCGGCCTTGGTCTCCTTGGCGCGGAACACGTCGGTGATGGCGCTGGTGGGGCAGGCCTGGGCGCATGCGCCGCAGCTCACGCATTCACTGTCGAAGAAGCTCTGGCCGGTGCCTTTCACGATGTGGTTGTCGAAGCCGCGACCCGCCATGGTGAGCACGAACTGGCCCTGCACCTCGTCGCAGGCCCGCACGCAGCGGTAGCAGCCGATGCATGCGCTGAGGTCGCTCACCATGTAGGGATGGCTCGTATCCTTCGGCGTATCGAGGTGGTTCTTCCCTTTCGGATACCTGACGCTGTCGATGTCGAATCCGACCTGCTGGACGACATTATAGAGCTCGTTGGCTCCGTGGTCCTCGGTCTTCAGTCGCTCGGTATCGTAGTCTGTCAGTACCAGTTCCACGATGTTCCTGCGCAGTCGCTCCATGCGCGCGCTGTTCACCGTGATGTACATGCCCTTGCTCACGGGGGTGTGGCAGCTGGCCATCACCTTGCTGGGGCCGTCCTCCTGCAGCGCAACCTCCACGGAACACACGCGGCAGCTGCCGAAGGGCTCGAGGTTGGGCGCGTCGCAGAGTGTGGGCACAGGGTTCGGACCCTTGTGTCGCTTCAGGAAGGCGAGCATCGTCTCTCCCTTGTGGATCGGGTAGGCCACGCCATCGATGAATGCGACATCGACCTCCGAAGTCGCCTTGTTCGAGGTGGCCGGTGCGGACTGCGTCTTGGCTGCCGGTGTGGGGTGACCGGAGTGCTTGGCCTGGGGCGTGTTCATGGCGTATGGCTCTACCCACGAAGATAGTGATGGCTCACCCGCCCGTGCCGCCCGGTCCCGCGTGTTCCCCGCGTTCATGTGCTATTCCCCGGGCGCTTGGCATGCATGTGTCCGGTATGCGAGGTCGACACCGTGCGCTGGATGCATGGCCGCCTTCCGGATCCTTTGGCTGCGCAGTTCACACCGACCGTGGTGCGTTCATTCGAAGGATGCGGTCCGATGGCAGTGCACGTGCAACGTTCGCACTGCATCGCTCATCGACCGGATGGAGTGTGCGTTCAATCCGCTTTAATCGTTGGTGATGGGCTGCGGTGAAGTGTGCATGCATGGAGCGGATGTGTGCGCAAGCGATGAGATCGATCGTGATGTGATCCGTGGAGCGGCGATCGCCGATCAGCGTTATCAACATCATTTGGTTCGTACATCGTTGCATGAAGATGATGCGCGAACATGTCTGACGTGATACGTTTGCATCAAACCCTTAACCGTCATGGCAAAGAAGGCAGCAAAGAAGGCCGCGAAGAAGGCTACCAAGAAAGCCGCTCCGAAGAAGGCCGCGAAGAAGGCCACGAAGAAGGCCGCGAAGAAGAAGTAAGGAGCCCAGCTCCATACGCTCGAAGGGCCCGGTCTCCGGGCCCTTCGCCATTTCAGGCGCGCCGCAAAGCGGCGCGCCTATTCATTGTATCACCGTGATGGGTTGTGCACCGATCGTGTCATGCGAACGCAGGACGCAATTCGTCACCGAAGTACTGCAGGGCGTTGCGCACGCCGAGCGGCAGTCCTCCACCAAGCGCGCACAGTGAGCCGATCTCCATGGTCTCGATGAGATCATTGAACAGGGCGCGGTCGATCCGCCTGCCATGGCGTACGCCCTGGATGAGCTCCTTGCCCCGGGTGGAACCGATGCGGCAGGGAAAGCATTTGCCACAGCTTTCAGCCGCAGTGAAGGCGAACAGGTGTTCGAGGTAGTCCAGCATGGGGAAGGAGGAGGGAATGCTCAGGATGCTCGCATGGCCGAGTAGGAAGCCTTCCTTCTGGAACGATACGAAGTCGACGGACAGCGAGGCCACCTTCTCCAGCGGGACGATGCCGCCCAGCGGTCCACCGATGTGCAGTGCCTTGGTGGGGCGGGCGAAGCCCATGCCCAGTTCGTCGATCACCTTTGCCAGGGGTGTGCCACACTCGACCTCGTACAGGCCTGGCCGGTTGAAGCCGCTGTCCAGGCAGACCAGATCACCGGCCTGCCATGCTTCACGACCCATGGCACGCAGGCCAGTGTTTCCACATTGTTCACCACCGTGGGGCGGTTGAACAGGCCCTGTTGTGCCGGATAAGGAGGCCGTGTGCGCACCTCACCGCGTTTGCCTTCGAGGCTGTTCAGCAGCGCGGTCTCCTCACCGCAGACATAGGCGCCCGCCGCCTTGATCACCCGGAAGCGGTAGTTGAACCCGCTGCCCTTGATGTCGTTGCCGATCCATCCATGCCTTTCCAGTTCGGCCACCGCCTCGCGCACGATGTCCACGGCCTCGGGGTATTCCGCGCGGATGTACAGCACGCCGGTATCTGCGCCCACGCAGAAGCCGGCGATCATCATGCCCAAAAGCACCAGGTGGGGGCGTTGCTCGAGGAGGTACCGGTCGCTGAACGCGGCTGGGTCACCCTCATCCGCATTGCATACGATGTACTTGCGCGGCGTGCCGTTGCCGGTGTTGTCCTCGGCGTTGCGGCAGGCCTCGAGCTTCAAGCCCATCGGGAAGCCGGCGCCCCCGCGTCCGCGCACCTCGGCGACCTTGATCTCCCGCAGCACGTCCGCCGGATCGCTGCGCAACACCTGTTCCCATAAGGCGTAGAAGGTGCCGAGCGGCGGCATCGCTGCGGTAAGGACGGGGTCGGCGGTGCTGCAGCCCACATGGTGCACGCCGCCGGCCTCGACGTCCACCCGTCCACCCGCCTTCAACCCCGCAACGAGCTGGTCCAGGTGGTCGATGCTCGTTCCGCTGTAGTTCCTTCCGCCGACATGGAAGGCGCTGTTCTCGTGGCAGCGGCCCAGGCAGCACAGGTGTCCGATCTCATCCTCACTGAAATGGCCCTTCAACGCGTGGTGCACGTGCTCTTGCGTGCCGGCCACCAGGCATGCGCTCCCGTTGCAGACGTAGGCCTTGACACCCCGGTTCTCCGGCTTCAGCAGGTCATAAAAGGTGGAGGCCCCATAGGTCACGGCCGCGCCCACGAGGAAGTCGTCGGCGATGGACCCCAGCTCGGGCGCACCCGGTGCACCCGTTCCAGCGGCCGCCTGCTGCAGGCGTTCCCATAGGGCATCATCAAGTTCCTTGCCGTCGCGGCCGGAGAGGGAGGAGATGTTCTTGGACATGCGCTCCGAAGGTAGTGGGCGTCCGCGTGGGTGACGATGCAACCCCTTGCACCTGTTGGGAGCGCTGGCGATATTCGGGCATCAAACCCGTGACCATGAAACGCATCCTGCGCATTCTCGGAGCCCTGCTCGGTGTACTTGTCATCGTCAGTGCCGGTGCTGTGCTGTACGTCTACATGGCGCTCCCCGCCGTGGAGGTGCAGGAGGATCTGCAGGTGGAGCTCACGCCCGAGCGCGTGGAGCGCGGTCGCTACCTGGCCAACAGCGTCTGCCTGTGCATGGACTGCCACGCGCAGCGCGATTGGGAGCGTTTCGCCGGTCCGCCGAAGTCCGGCACGCTCGGTGCAGGTGGTGAGCGCTTCGACCGCAGCATGCAGTTCCCCGGTGAGTTCACGTCCAGGAACATCACGCCGCACGGCCTCAAGGATTGGAGCGATGGTGAGCTGTACCGGGCCATCACAAGTGGGATCAAAAAGGATGGCGAGCCCATGTTCCCGGTGATGCCCTACCCGAACTATGCGAAGCTGGCCACAGAGGACGTGTACAGCATCATCGCCTACCTGCGCTCCATGGACCCCATTGCGAGCGGTCCCTATCCTGCGAGCGAGGTGGACTTCCCGCTCAACCTGATCATGCGCACCATGCCCGGCCCCGCCACCCCCATGGAGCTGCCCGCGCCTGGCGATCCGCGCTATGGCGAGTACATGGCGAATGCCGCGGGCTGCGGGGAGTGTCATACCAACATGGAGAAGGGTGAGCGGATCGGTGAGCCCTATGCGGGCGGGTTCGCATTCCATTTCCCAGGTGGTTCGGTGCTGCGTTCGCCGAACATCACCCCGCATCTCACGGACGGGATCGGGGCGTGGGACAAGGACACCTTCATCCGGCGTTTCAAGCAGTATGCGGACAGCAGTCATGTGCCGGCCCGTGTGGACCTGGCCGGGGGTGAGTTCCAGACCGTGATGCCCTGGCTGATGTATGCCACCATGAGCGAGCAGGACATCGGTGCGATTTACGATTACCTGCACGGACTGCCGCCTGCGGCCGGACGTGTGGAGCGCTGGACGGCGGCGCGGTAGCGGCCCGGGCTCAGTCCCCGTCGCCCGGATGCTTGCGCTTTCGGGAATACGTCCTGCGGCTGCGCACCACGCGCGGACGGAAGCGACCGTCAAAAGCTCCTGCGGCTTTCTGCGCCGCACGTTTGTCCGAGCGTGCTGCCCTGGACGGGGTGCGTTGGCGTGCGGGTCTCCGGCCCATGGTCCATTGGCACCAGGTTACATGGCGTCCTTGTCCGTCCGCAGCGCGGCGGCGCGCATGGCGATGGCGCGTTCCCGGCCGAGGTAGCGCTCCACGCCGGCGTGCACCAGGTAGACCAGCGGCGTGGCCAGCAGGGCCACGATCAGTTTGTAGGTGTAGGCGGTGAGCACCAGTGCGGTCGCCATTGGGAAGCTCATGTCCTTCAGTACCCAGAAGGCGAGGTAGGTCACCACCACGCTGTCGATAAGCTGGCTTACCAGCGTGCTCCCCGTGGCGCGAAGCCAGATGCGCCCGTCGCCGGTGGCGTGCTTGATGCGCCGGAAGACGAAGGCGTCCACCAGCTGGCCGATGAGGAAGGCCGTGAGCGAACCCAGGATGATGTTCATGCCCTGCCCGAAGATGGCTGTGAAGGCGGCCTGCATGTCGGGTACCCCCTGGCTTGCGCTGCTGCCCAGCCACCAGCCCTGTTCGGCAGGCATGTGTATCGCCAGGAACATGACCACGAATGCGAAGGCGATGAGTCCCGTGGTGAGCAGGGTGAGAAAGCGCACGCCACGCACGCCGTAATAGTCGTTCACCACATCTGTCATGATGAAGACGATGGGCCATGGCAGTACGCCCACGCTCAGTACGAAGCTGAGGTGTTCCTGGCCCAGCAACGCAAGGTCCGCCTTGGGCAGGCCGATAAGGGTCTCCAGCTGGAACAGCTTCACGCCGATCATCTCGGCGATGAGCGCGTTGGCCACGAAGAAGGCGCCCAGGATGAGGTAGAGCCGTGTGGCCCGGTCGGCGAGGATGGAGTGGATCATGCGTCCGGCGTTGCCGCGGTGAGCGGGGTCACAAGATCGCCCACGCGCACCATCCCCTCCGCATCGCCCACCGCGTTCATGCCGAACAGCACCTTGCTGCCCTTCGTGCGGTAGGTTGCCAGGGTGCGCAGTGGTTCCTGTCCGCGGTCGCCCGTGTACTGGTCCGTTGTGACCATCACGCATCGTGCGCACGGCTTCACCAGGTCGAAGCGGGCTGCCCCGATCCTTACCGTGTGCCAGCCGTCCTCCTGGAAGGCCTTTCCACCGCCGATGACCAGGTTGGGCCGGAAACGGTCCATCCCGACGGGGTAGGACAGCCGGCCGTTGAGGTCATCGAGCGACGCCTGGGAAATGATCAGGTGGGGAAAGCCATCGCTGAAGGAAGTGAGTCCTTGGGCATAGCGGCCGTCCACCCGGCGCCGTGCGGCCTCGGGCATGTGCACAAGGCGCAACTGGCGCCCAAGCCGTTCGCTGAACCACCCCGACCATGCGGAGGGCGCCTCGCGCGCGCGCACGCGCGCGCTCCATACTTCGACCATGATATCCGCACCGTCCTCCAGGGCCCATGGCAGTTGCAGCAGCGCGCCATCACGGCGGTCCTCCACCATGAAGCCGTCTTCGCTCGGTGCTGTGGACAGGCAGGCCATGCGGGGTAGTTCGCGTTGTGTGAGGAAGCGTCCCTCGCCGTTCACGAGCATCCAGCGGCGGTCATGCCGCAGCCCGCGGTCGCTCAGCCACGCCTCCTGCAGGCGAAAGCCACCGAGCGATTTCACCGGATGGCAGTACAACGCGGCAAGATGGAGGGCGCTCATGGCCGTACCACCCGTACCATCCGCTCGGCAACCCCCTGGCGCAGCACGACCAGGTACGTACCGGGTGCGGGGGGAAGTTGCAAGGTGCTGCGGTCGCCCGAGCGCTCCACACGTACCGCCACCCGTTGGCCGCGCGGGTCGAAGACCTCCAGTATCCGGACAGGTCCCTGGATGGTGATGTACCCGTCCGGTGCCGGGTTGGGATGGACCAGCACCTCGTCCCGCCCCATTCCGTCGATGCCCACTGCGCCCACGAACAGGCTGTCTGCCGTCACCAGCGTAGGTGCGCCGTCCATGGCATCGACCATGGTGCGGAAGGTGTCGATGCGCGCACCGTTCAGGCTGAACATCTCGGCGTTCCAACGCGGCGGTACGGGCTGGTACCATACCCGTGCATGCACCCGTAGCGGGCCTGTATGGCCTTGCAGCGGTGCGTGGTAATGCACGCGGTCCGACCCGCTTCCCTCCATGCCGAGCGCATCGCGGTTGAAGTCCGCATCGGTGGCGGGGACACCGGCAATGCGTGTGGTGTCATAGACCGGGTGTGTGGTGCTGAAGCCCAACGGTACGAGGCGGTTGTCCTTCAGGGCGCTCTTTGCACGCTCCAGCACCGTGGTCACCTGGTCGTTCACGTCGCCGGTGACCAGCTCATAGATCTGCGCCTGTTCCTCGCTGCGGATCACATCGTGGTGTGGCTCCATCCCGGCGTCATGGCCCTCCACCTCCCATGCGGCATCAAAGCGGCCGCTGTGGAAGAGGGTGTCACCACCAGCGTCAAGCACATCGACCTCCAGGAAGGCCCTCCGGCTGGGGTAGCCGCTCGGGAACTTGTGGCCTGTCAGGTTGGTCAGGGTCACATCGATGAAGGCCGTGTCCGCACTGCGGTCCACCAGCTGCACGTCCAGTTCCACGGAGCGGTGGCGCAGGTTGTCCAGGGTGCGTGCGATGGTGCTGTCGAATTGCACGTCCGTGGCGGGGATCCCCAGCTGCTGCCGGTGTTCCTTCATGAGCTCCAGCATGTACACGTTGCCGCCGGCCAGGTGGTGCAGCCCGAAGGGTGAATGCCCGGGCAGGAAGGAATAGTCCGACGCCAGGATGATGCTGTCCTGTATCCGGGGCATGTGGCAGCTGCGGCAGTTCGTGGTGGTGCCGCCGTAAGAGGAGTTCAGCCACTCATGCCAGGTGGCCTGCTCCACGAAGGCGTTGCCGGTGAGGTTGCCCTGCAGGTCGATGGTCTCCGTGATCAGGGTATGGCATCCTGCGCAGACCCTCCCGTCCTGGATATGCTCGCCGAATGTGGGTCTGAACCCCACGAAGAACTCCATGATGGCCGGGTTGATCTCGTCCTCCTGATAGGGCCCGTAGAGCGTGTCGATGCTGAAGCGCAGGTCGCCGCTGAACCGGCGTCCGGCACTGTCGGGGTCCTGCTGGTGGCAGGCCGCGCAGCTCACGCCATCGAGCCCGATGGTGCTGGTGTCCAGCATGGCCGCGGTGAAGGGGGCGGCGCCAAGCATGCGCTGCTCATGGAAGCCTAGGGGGGCATGGCAGGAGAGGCACTTGCCCTCGATCAGGCCCTGGTGCCCGGGGTTCACCAGCACCTCATGCTCCAACTTGGCACGAAAGAAGGGATCGCGTGCACTGTTCGCCATCATGGTGCTACGCCAGTCGTCGGCCAGGTTCACATCGCGTCCGCTGGCATCCACGCTCGCTACACCGTTCACATCGTGCCCGTGGCACCCGGCGCAACGACCCGCCGTGGCGAAGAAGTCGCTGTAGAGCACCACCAGGCCCGTGTCGGCCGATCGGAAAAGGATGTCCTCCAGGCGGGTGTGGTGGCCACGCGGTTCCTGCGCGGCCGACCAGCCGGCGAAGACCAGCACCAGGCCCGCCAGGCAGGCCAGTACCGCGGTCCTCCGCGCATGCTTCACCTTCATGGTCCGCAAGTTAGTCCCCTCCGGATGTCACTGCCGCCCGTGGCCAAGCCCGTTCACTGGACTTTCTTGCGGGCTTAACGGCACGAACGCACAACATCCTGCCCATCCGTTCCGTTCGTCAGGCCACCCCCGATCGTGGATGATCCGCGTGCCCGCCCGGACGCGATGCGTGGACGTTCGGGTACTTTTGGCCCATGTCCTCACTGCTCCGTTGCGGTCTTGCGGCGCTGCTGCTCGCCCCCGGCCTCCTGACGGCCCAGTCCGTCCAACCCTTCGTGGACCACTGGGACAGCACCCGCACGGTGAAGCGTAGTGAGGGTCTCTTCGTGAACGGAAGGGAGTGGGGGCTCTGGCGCTTCTGGGACCCCCAGGGGCGCCTCTACGAGGAGGCTGAGTTCAAGGCCGGTGCACGCGACGGCCATGTGCGTCTATTCTATGAAAATGGCCAGGTGCGCCACGATGGCTGGTTCCGGCGAGGGGATCAGGACAGCGTGATGCAGAGCTTCTACCGCACTGGCACAGCCATGGAGCGCGGTTCCTATGCACGCGGTCGCAAACAGGGGCTCTGGGAGTACTGGTATGCCGATGGCAAGCCATACATGCGCGAGCAATGCGCCGATACCATCTGCCTGCTGCTGGATGCATGGGACAAGGAGGGTGTTCAGGTGGTGAAGGATGGCACCGGAACACTGCGCACCTGGTACGCGAGTGGAGCCCTGCAGACCGAGACCGCCTACGTGGGCGGTGTTCCCAGCGGTGCCTGCCGCGAGCTCTATCCGGCCGGTAACCCGAAGTCCACGGGTGTGCATTTGGGCGGGGTCAAGCACGGTGCATGGTCCTATTACTACAGTGCCGGCAGCCTGGAGAAGGAGGAGCACTACGAGCGTGGCCGTCTCCACGGACCCTTCCGCCTGCTCTTCCATGGCGGACAGGCCAATATCACGGGTCACTACCGCGATGGCCTCAAGGACAGCACATGGTCATGGTACACCACCGGTGGAGGTCAGGACATGTGGGGTGGCTTCGCAGGGGACAAGCGGCAGGGCCTTTGGAAATATTGGTATCCCAATGGCCAGTTGAGCAGCACGGGCACCTATGCCGGCGACAGGGAGGAGGGCGAGTGGGTCTATTTCTACGAGGGGGGTCAGTATTGGAAGAAGGGCACCTTTGCGGGCGGTGTAAGGCAGGGGGTGTGGACCACGTGGTATGAGGGTGGCCAGAAGCTGCAGGAGGGCCCTTACGTGAATGGCCTGAGCGAGGGGCAGTGGACCAGCTGGTTCGAGAACGGGCGGATGAAGGACCAGGGTGGCTTCAAGGCCGGGCGCATCAGCGGCATGTGGAAGGGTTGGTACCCCGATGGCCAGCAGGAGTATGAGGGCGTCTGGAAGGATGACCTGAAGGACGGCGCGTGGAGGTTCTGGTACGAGAACGGCAAGCTGAAGGAGGAGGGCTACTATGCCGCCGGCAAGCGCGGAGGGCGTTGGGTGGCCTACGGCACCGGCGGCCTGCCGATCAGCGAAGGCACCTATGTGGACGGCATGCCCAGTGGCCGGTGGACCTACTTCGACGACGCAGGCGTGCGGATGCGCGAACAGGAACTGCTCAACGGTGACCCCCACGGCCGCTGCGAGGTATACGACCACCGGGGCCGTGCAGTGCAGCGGATGAGCTATGTGCACGGTCGCCTCAACGGCACCATGGAGTTCCTGGACGCGGACGGCCGCGTGACGCGTTCGGTGGAGTACCGCGATGGGGCGCAGGTGAAGGATGCCCCGGCGATCAGGCAGGAACGCGCACCATCCTCCGTGCCGGGCATGGACCGCCGACGCTGAGCGTCATGCCGGTTCACTCCTCCTCCGCTCGGCCCTCCAGGTAGGCATCCTTGAA
>CAZUNW010000014.1:0-925 GCA_964621425.1 uncultured Chryseobacterium sp.
CCTGGGCCATCCGGACCGATGTGCCCGAGGTGTTGCGCCAGCTGGCCGCCAAAGCGGGAGATGCGGCAGCCATTAGCAGCGGCACTTCAGAGGACGGCAACGCTCCGGCCATCGTAGTGCGAACAACCCCTGCCGAGCTTGTTGACCTTGACGGATCTCCACGCTACGAGCCGGTGGCCGCCACCGGTCTGCTCGCAGTGATGAACACGGATCGCAACCTCTTCCTGGACATCGCGACCCAGCAGCATTATGTGCTGCTTAGCGGAAGGTGGTACCGCACCGCCGACCTGCGACGGGGACCCTGGGTGCATGTGCCATCCGCAGCGCTTCCCTCGGATTTTGCGTCCATACCGGAGGGAAGCAAGAAGGATGCTGTGCTGGCCCATGTGGCCGGCACAGATGCCGCGCGCGAAGCGGTTCGCGATGCACACATCCCGCAGACCGCCAAGGTGGACCGCCGGTCGGCGAGCCTTACTGTGACCTATGCCGGAGCACCCGAGTTCGAGACCGTCCCCGGCACAGCGGTTGAACTTGCGCGGAACGCCAGCACAAGCGTGCTTCGCATAGGTGCCCGATACCATGCCTGCGACAACGGCATATGGTTCGAGGCCGACACGCCCGACGGCCCATGGACGGTGAGCACCTCCGTTCCGGACGCCGTGGGTACCATCCCGCCCAGCAGCGAAGCCTACAACCTGCGTTACGTATACGTTTACGACCACACCCCGGACTGGGTGTACGTCGGGTATACGCCCGGCTACCTGGGCTCCTTCGTGCAGGGGGGAGTGGTGGTCTATGGAACCGGGTTCTATTATCGGCCCTGGCCGCGCTTCTGGCGCCCGCGTCCCTTCACCTGGGGCTTCGGCATGTTCTATGACCCTTGGGGCGGCTGGGGCTTCGGTGGCGGCTGGGGATGCAACTGGTA
>CAZUNW010000014.1:940-21243 GCA_964621425.1 uncultured Chryseobacterium sp.
GGGGGGGGGGGGATACACCGGGTCCGCCCCGGGCGGGGGGGGGGGGGGAAAGGCGGGGGGTGGGGGAGGGGGGGGGTGGGGTGGGGGAGTTGGGGGTTATGGTGGATGGGGCTGGTGGGGGCCATGCGCTTACGTGCCGCCGTGCTGCCATGGAACCGTGAACAGCTACTACGGGCACCGTGGCACGGTGAGCCGTCCGCTCTCCGGTCCAGCCGCTGCGCCCACCTCCGAAAGCCTGTACACCGCGCACGATAGACGGGGGGTGAGCCCCAGCAGCGTGGCGCGCGCCGATGCGGCCCAACGCCCCGCCGTGCGCCCCGCGAACGACCACTTCACGGATGCCGCGGGCAACGTGTACCGCAGGACGAACGGCAGTGCGGAGCGCTACACCGGCGCCCGTTGGGAGCGCGTGCCTCCTCCCGTGCAGGAGCATCCCGGCAGTGTGCCGCGCGCAGAGCCAGCCGCCCGGCCAGGATCGCGCGAGGCCTATCGGATCCAGCAGGACCGGCAGCGCGCCGAGGAACGAAGCAGGACCTATGATCGGTACCGAGCAGAGCCGTCCGTTCCACGCCCTGAAGTGTCGCCGCCCCGTCCCGGTGCACCGCGGTCGAGGCCGAGCGCACCGGCCCCGCGCAACTACAGTCCTGCCCGACCCGGAGGCTCCTCGCGCCCTTCCGCGCCGTCCTCCTCCCCCTCCCGTTCGGGCGGCGGTGGCGGGCGGTCCAGGGGACAGTGATCAACCGGCATGTCCGTGTGGGGTGTACCTTTTCGGCACATCCCGTCCATGTCCATCCGCTTATCCGCCGGCGTATTCCTTCTCGGCGCCGTGTATGCCACCGCCCAGCCGGTGACCAACATCGTGGTGACCGACCCCCTCATGGAGCAGGTGCTTCGCGGCCAGTTCGATCCCGCGCAATTCGCATCCTCCTCCCCCATCACCGAGCACGGCCCGATGCTCTGCGAGATGCGGCACGCGCTGGACGCGGACACCCTGCGTGCCACGTTGGAGGCGCTCGAAGCGTTCCGCACCCGGCACTCCTACAGCGATACGGTGAGCGCCACCCAGGGCATCGGCGCCGCCAGGCGCTGGGCGTTCCACCGGTTCCAGCAGGCGGGCCAGGCCAGCGAGGGGCGGCTGCTGCCTGGCTACCTTCAGTTCGACTGGCCCAACGGTGCCTGCGGTGATGCTTACGGCTGGCGCAACGTCCTCGCAGTGCTGCCGGGCAGCGATACCGCTGACCACCAGCTTGTTCTCGTGGAGGCCCACCTCGACAGCCGTTGCGCCGGCGATTGCGATGTGGACTGCCCAGCCCCGGGTGTGGAGGATAACGGCAGCGGTTCGGCCTTGGTACTGGAGCTGGCGCGGGTGATGAGCCGCTACACCTTCCGGCATACCCTCGTGTTCATGCTTACCACCGGCGAGGAGCAGGGTCTCGTGGGTGCGGAGGCCATGGCCCGGTGGTGCTCCGAGCAGGGCATCGGCATCAAGGCGGTACTGAACAACGACATCGTGGGCGGCGTGCTCTGTGGCCAGACGGCCAGCCCGCCATCCTGTGCCCCGCCCGGGTCAGTGGACAGCCTGCGCGTGCGGTTGTTCGCCTCGGGGTCCATCGCCACACCGCACCGCACCTTTGCCCGGACCATCCGTCTGCTTTACGAGGAGAAGCTCCAGGCACAGATGGCCGTTCCCATGCAGGTGGAGGTGATGGACCGGGAGGACCGTGATGGCCGTGGCGGTGACCACATGCCCTTCCGCGCGGAGGGTTTCCGCAACGTTCGATTCACCAGCGCGAACGAGCATGGCAATGCGGCGGTCGACAGCGTGTGGTACGTGGACCACCAGCATACCAGTGCCGATGTGCTGGGAGCTGACACCGATGGTGACTTGCTGGTGGACAGCTTCTTCGTGGACTTCAACTACCTCCAGCGCAACGCGCTGATCAACGCGATGACCGCCACCCTCATGGCACTTGGGCCGGACGAGCCGGAGTTCCTTGTGAACGACGAGCCTGCGGGACTTCGCGTGAGCTTCACCCCACGACCGGGCCACATGGCCTACCGGGTTGGCGTGCGCCGCACCAATTCAGGGCCCGACTTCGATGCGGTCTACCGGACCACGTCGACCAGCTTCCTGGTGCCTGGCCTGACGGCCGGGCTGGCCTATGCGATCAGCGTGGCGGTGGTTGACAGTGCGGGTGTCATGAGCCCCTTCACGCGCGAGCAGGTCAAGGGCAACGATGCCGACACCCCGCCGCAGGCCGTGGACGACCTGCCCTATGGCATTGACTGCTGGGGGATCGGTGTGCCGGAGATGGCCCCTACCCCCGCGGACCGGTTGCTCCCCCCCGTGCCAGACCCCTTCGTGGAGACAGCGACCTTCCAGGTCATCGCACCTGCGGGCGCCTCCACCCGCCGGCAATGCTACCTGCTGGTGCACGCCGCCGATGGGCGCAGCTTGGGGCGCATCCCGCTGCAGCTCGTCCCAGGCCATAACCCGGTGCAGTACAGGCATGCGGGAGCTCCCGGCGTGCATACATGCACGCTGGTGGTCGATGGTCGTGCCGTGGACGCCGTGCGTTTCGTGGTGGTCCGTTGAGGGCGCCCTACTCGGGATGGTCCCTGCCGTAGCCCTCGCCGGCGATGCGGAACTGTTCCTCCTCCGCTGCGAGCACGCGTTTGAGGCTGTCGCTCACCTCCTTTTGTTCGATGCGGTCAAGGTCGGGCTGTCCGGCATCCACCCACGCGGAATACCAGAGGCTGCCCAGCACGATGATGCTGGCGTTCATGCGCCGCTCCACCATGCCGTCCATGGCGGCCTCGTAGGCTGCTGTGTAATCCCTGCTGTAGGTGCGTGCACCCGAACGCCCCCGGTCTTCCATGACGTACTGCCTGTCATCCGGCCACGCTTCGTCCACCGCGCGTTCGATGGCCAGCACGCTGTCCACCGCAGCATGGCTGTCGCGGATAGCGCCCCAGGCCGCCCGAAGGGGTGAGTCGATGTAGCGCGCGCGTCCCACGAGATGGTCGTAGCCATCGGCGCTCAGCTCCGGGATGCGGCTCTCCCAGAACGCATGGATGCCGTGCTGGCCGGTGAGCTGGCCGTTGTAATTCCGTGTGGTGTGCAGCGGCACATGGGCGTCGCCCACGTAGTGGCCCAGGTCGGCCGCATTGCGAAGGATGCGGTCCACGTCACCGCGCTGGAAGGCGTTCACCAGCCGGCCGTACATCACGCCCACATGCCAGGGCACGATCCCGTAAGCTTTCAGTGTGTCCGCGGTGAACTTCGCCACCGCATCGTCCCACCGCTGTGGCATCACCGTGAATGGGTCCTGCCCGTCGTGCCCGTAGTGGTCGATGTCGATGTAGTGGCGGGGCGCCTCCTCGGGGTCGGAGTATCGCCTGCGGTCGGGGTCGACGGCGTGGTCGCTGATGAAATCGATGTGTCGTTTGAAGAAGGGGAACATCGCCGGTGGCAGCGTGAAGCAGGCCATCCGGTTGATGCGCTTGTGCCCGTAGAATCCCCATGCGCCGGCCTCCTCGGCCAGCAGAAAGGGCCATGCCACCAGGATGATGGCGAGCGCGATAGCCGCGGCCGGGCGGAAGCGGCGCATCAGGCCTCCTGTTCGTGCTTCATGGGGACCAGCACACCGTCCTGCAGCATGGGGATCACATTGGTCGTGTCCGCGGTGAGGCAGAACTTCACATCGGGCAGCATCTGCAACTGTTCGATGCGGCGGCGGCGCGGGGCGGCCTTCAGTATGCTCATGAAGTTGTCGCGTGCGGCATGGAAGAGGTATTGCGCTGCGATGCTGCTGTCCTCCTCGAGCCCGAAGCGGCCACTCTCCAGCAGCCGGTCCATCACGGCCCCGGCGAATGTGCTGTCCTCGAGGTTGAACTTGCCCTTCCAGCCCGCGCAGAGGAGCAGCACGTTGCCATCCTGGCGGACAAGCCAGTCGCTTAGCGCGGTGAGGTTCAGGAAGGAACCGATCACGGTACGCTTGGCACCCTGTGCGATGGCGATGGTGCGCGTGCCGTTGGTGGTCGTCATCACCAGGGTCTTGCCCGCCACCTCCGGACCGTGGAAGGCCAGCGGCGAGTTGCCGTAGGCGAAGCCCTCCACGACCTCGCCGTTCCGCTCGGCCGCAACGATATGGCCGGGACGACCGATGAACTGCCTCGCCTCCTCCACGGTGCTTACCGGGATGATGCGCTCCACCCCGTGGTCGAAGGCCGTGACCATGGCACTGGTGGCGCGCAGGATGTCGATGACCACCACGATGTCCATGTCGTGGGCGTAAAGGGGGTACTGGTCCGGGAAAAAGCAGACCTCCACCCGGTAGCGGTAGTCGGGGGCGATGGTGCGGACGCTCATGCGGACGGCTTGTAGAAGGGCAGCGCGACCACCTGCGCGCGCAGGGCCTTTCCACGCACATCAACAAGGATCTCCGAACCCGGCTTCGCGAGTGCGGCCGGCACGTAGCCCAGACCGATGGCCTTCTGCAGTGAGGGGCTGTGTGTGCCGCTGGTCACCGTGCCGATCACGGCGCCCGAGGCGTCCACCACGGTATGTCCGTGGCGGGGGATGCCGCGGTCGATGAGCTCAAAGCCCACGAGCCTGCGCGCCGTGCCGCTGTCCTTCTGTGCTTTCAAGGCCGGAGAATTTACGAAGTCCTTCGTGAACTTGGTGATCCATCCCAGGCCGGCCTCGATCGGCGAGGTGGTGTCATCGATGTCATTGCCGTACAGGCAGAAGCCCATCTCCAACCGCAGCGTGTCGCGTGCGGCAAGTCCGCAGGGCTTGATGCCATGAGGCGCGCCCGCTGCCATGATGGCGTTCCAGGCCATCTCCACCGCCGTGTTGGGCACGTAAACCTCATACCCGCCCGCACCCGTGTAACCGGTGGCGCTCACCAGCACCTGGCCCACGCCCTTCATTTCGGCGTATTGGGCGGTGTAATAGGCCATGGAGGCGAGGTCCACATCGAACAGGCCCTGGAGCGTGGCGGTGGCCTTGGGCCCCTGTACGGCCAGCAGCCCCATGCGGTCGCTGATATCCTCCAGCTGTGCGTCCACGTCGTTGTGGCCGTTGATCCAGGCCCAGTCCTTGGCTATGTTGCCGGCGTTCACGACCAGCACATAGTGATGGTCATCCCCATGCTGCAGGCGGTAAACGAGGAGGTCGTCCACGATACCCCCGGAGGCATTGGGAAGGCAGCTGTACTGCACCTTGCCCACGGTGAGCTTGCCGGCATCGTTGCTCGTTACCCTCTGGATCAGGTCGAGCGCCCCCGGGCCGCGCACGATGAACTCGCCCATGTGGCTGACATCGAAGATGCCGACCCCGTTGCGCACTGCCAGGTGCTCATCAGTAACGCCAGTGTATTGAACGGGCATCAAGAAGCCGGCGAAGGGCACCATCTTGGCGCCGAGCGCCTCATGTACGTGCCGCAGGGCCGTGGCCTTCAGTTCGGTGGTGGTGTCCATGGGTTCGGATGAGGTGGTTGAACAGGTCGATGTAGTGGTCGCGCCAGGCCACGGTGGAGTAACGTTCCTCCACGGTGCGTCGTGCGGCATGGCCTAGCCGGGCGCGAAGGTCGGGATCCTGGACCAGCATGCCCACCTTTTCAAGCCATTCCGCTTCCGTGGCGGCCAGAAAGCCATTCAAGCCCTCGTGCACAATGGTGGTGTTGACCCCCACGGGTGACATCACGGGTGGAATGCCCATGGCCATGTACTGCAGGCCCTTCAGCCCGCACTTGCCACGGGTCCAGGGGTCGTCCCGCAGGGGCATGATGCCGATGTCCATCGGCGCAAGGTCCTCCGGCTCGCTGCCGCTGCGCCAGGGAACGTTCTCCACACGCAGGCCCGGCTCCATGAACGGGCGGTCGCTCACCACCCGGAAGCGGATTCGATCACCCCATTGCCGGGTCAGCCGGTGCAGCATGGGTGTAACCTTGCGCAGGTGGGTCATGCTGGTGTGGCTGCCGGTCCAGCCGATCACCACGGGTTGCGTCCCGGTGGCGTGGGTGCGCGGCACATACCGCTCGGTGTCCACCACGGTGGGGATCACCTCCACGTGCGGGTTGTGCTGCCGGGCATAGGCTGCGAGGTGCTCATTACCAACGATCACATGGTGGGCGGTGCGGATCAGGGTGGCCGTCTTGGTGGGATCCTTCAGCCAGCGGAGGTGGCGGTTGCCCTCGCTCACATCCAGCTGCCAGATGGCATCGTCGAAATCAAGGATGACCGGTGGGCCGCTCTGTGCAAGAGCCCGTTCGAAACGGGTGCTGCCAGTCATGAAGGCCTCCCGCTGCACCACCACCAGGTCGAATGACGGGGCCATCCGCACGTGCTGGCTGCGCAAGCGGAAGCTCTTCAGGAAGATGCGGGCCTTGGCGGCCAGGTTCCCCGGGGTGTAGAAGACCGCGTCGTCCGCCTCGTCGATCAGCGAGGCATAGTGCACGTGGAAACCGCGCGCCTCCCAGTATGGCATGAACTGGTCGAACCGGTAGCGCTGGCTGGGCGATCGGTCGTGGCGGTGGGCGCCGATGAACAGGATCCGGGGCATCGGTTGGTCCGCAAAGAAAACCCTCCGGCGGGATGCCTGCCCCGCCCCACGGCTTCCGCGTACCTTGGTCGGCCGCATGGAACGTGCCAAGGCCTTACCCCGATGGGCGGTCCTCCTTGGGGACCTGGGCCTCTGCCTGCTTGCGCTGCTGGGCGCCTACCAACTGCGGTTCAATTTCCAGGTGCCCGCGTTCGAATGGGAGCTGTTGCTGCCGGTGCTGCCCATCTACGCCGCGGTGAGGCTGTTGTCCTTCCTTGCCGCCGGCATCCAGCGGGGCATGGTCCGCCATACCGGCACCGACGACGCCCGCCGCATCTTCTTTACCATCCTCGCCGGATCGGTCCTGCTGGCCGCCATGAACATGTTCCGCAGCTGGGCCCTCGACGGTCGTTACCTCCTCCCCTTCTCCGTGTTGATCATCGAGACGATGGGTGCGCTGATCGCGCTCATCGCCACACGCATCGCCGTGAAACTGCTTTACCTGAAGGCCCGCAGCAGTGGCAAGGAGCAGGTGGGCGTGGTGATCTACGGTGCCGGCGAGGCCGGCCTCATCACGAAGCGCACGCTGGAGCGAGAGGGTTCCATGCGTTACGCCGTTGTGGCTTTCGTGGATGATGATGTGCGGAAGGTGGGCCGACGCATGGAAGGCGTTCTTGTGCAACACACCGACCGCCTGCCCGGGCTGTTGGCAGAAGGTGCGGTCCAGCAGGTGATCATCGCCATCATGGACCCCGGGCAGGAGCAGCGCAGGCGGGTGGTCGATGCGTGCATGAACGCCCATGTTCAGGTTCGCAGCATCCCTCCGGTCAGCGCTTGGATCAATGGGGAGTTGAGCGCAGGCCAGTTGCGTGAGGTGAACATCGAGGACCTGCTCGGCAGACCCATCATCCGCCTCGACGATGCCGAGGTGCGGTCCCGGTTCGCCGGGTCCCGTGTATTGGTCACCGGCGGCGCCGGGAGCATCGGAAGCGAGCTGTGCCGGCAGCTGGCGGCCATGGACGTTTCGCGGCTGGTGTTGTTCGACCAGGCAGAGAGCCCCCTTCATGACCTGTCCGTTGAACTGGCGCGCCATGCACCAGGCCTGGACCTGCAGGTGGTGGTGGGCGACGTGCGGGAGGCCGCGGCCGTGGATGCCGTGATCGCCCTTCACAGGCCTGCCGTGGTGTTCCATGCGGCCGCCTACAAGCACGTCCCCCTCATGGAGATGCAGCCCGCTGAGGCCGTGCGGACCAACGTGGGCGGTACCATGCACGTGGTGGATGCCGCGCTGCGCCACGGTGTGCACGAACTGGTGGTGGTGAGCACGGACAAGGCCGTCAACCCCACCAGCGTGATGGGCGCCAGCAAGCGCGTGGCGGAGCTTTATGTGCGGGCCCGGCATGCACAGGGGCCGCGCACCAGGCTCATCACCACCCGCTTCGGCAATGTCCTGGGGTCAAGCGGCTCGGTGATCCCACTGTTCCGCAGGCAGATCGCGGCCGGTGGGCCGGTAACCGTGACGCATCCGGAGGTGACGCGCTACTTCATGACCATCCCCGAGGCCTGCCGCCTGGTGCTGGAGGCCGGCACCATGGGCCGGGGAGGCGAGGTCTACGTGTTCGACATGGGTGCTCCGGTGCGCATCCAGGACCTTGCCGAACGCATGGTGCGGCTCAGCGGCAGGGAACCCGGACGCGATATCGCCATCGTCCATACCGGCCTCAGACCGGGTGAGAAGTTATTCGAGGAGCTGCTCGCCGCGCGGGAGGACACCCAGCCAACCCACCATCCGCGCATCCTGATCGGGCGCGACCAGGGTGCGCCGCCCGCCGGCACCGTGGAAGCCATCGCAGCCCTGGTGGAGTCCGCCGGAACCGGTCCGGCCGAGGCCGTGGTGGCCCGCATGAAAGCACTCGTGCCGGAGTATCGCAGCCGGAACTCCGCCTTCGAGGCCCTTGACGGGGGGCACCCTGCCTGACCGGGTACCTTTGCAGAACCTCCCAAGGCAGCAGCCATGACGCGCGACAAGAACCTGGATATCGCCAAGGTGCAGAAGGACATCACCGAACACATCGGCGTGGGGTCCGACAGCCTTGTCTTCAACTTCGACCAGGCCGCTGGAGGCCGGGTGAAGCTGCACCTGATCACCATCAACCCACGGCACGACCAGAGCTTCCTCTTCCACAGCACGGAGGGGGCCGACCGGCTGGATGCGCTGCGCGCCATGCTGGAGTACGTCCGCACCTACAAGGAGCGCGAAAGCTCCTACACCATCCAGTGGTCCATGCGCGGAGGAAACCAGTTGCAGACATCCTACTTCCGCGCGCGGAACGTCCTGGATGCGTTGGATAAGCTGTATTACGACCGCGACCCCAACGGCATCGTGGTGTTCTCGGTGATCCTGAACCCCATCTCCTGACCGCACCCTGGGACCGCATGCGCATCACCACCCCCATCCAGGTCCGGTTCAACGACATCGACATGGCGCACCACGTGCACAACGGGGTGTACCTCTCCTATTTCGAGCAGTCCCGGATGGCCTTCCTTCGCCACGTGATCGAGGAGGACAACGACTGGCGCAGGCAGGGCCTGATCCTGGCTCGTAATGAGGTGGACTACCGTCGCCCGGTGCGCCTGCACGACGCCGTTGAGGTGGACACCTGGTGCAGCGCGTTGGGCTCGAAGAGCTTCGACCTGAGCTATGCCCTGCACGTGAATGGCCCCGACGGCCGGACGCTGTGTTCGGAGGGCCGTAGCGTGATGGTATGCTTCGACTATGCGGCCGGAGCGAGCATACCGGTGCCTTCCGCCTGGCGGAAGGTGCTGGACCAGTTCCTGAAGAATAACGCCTGATCCATGCGCCCCATCCTGCTGACCCCCGCTGGCACGCCCCTGGCCGAAAGCGAACTGGTGATCAACCCCGATGGTTCCGTGTACCACCTGGCCATCCGGCCGGAGCACCTGGCGGACACGGTCCTGCTGGTGGGCGATCCCGGGAGGGTGGCGCAGGTGAGCGCCCATTTCGACAGCGTGGAACACCGCTCCCAGAACCGTGAGTTCATTGTCCACACGGGCATCCGCCACGGACGGCGCATCAGCGTGCTGTCCACCGGCATAGGAACCGACAATGTGGACATCGTGCTCAGCGAACTGGACGCCCTTGTCAACATCGACCTTGGCGCGCGGACCCCGTTGCAACGCAGCACCGCGCTGCGCCTCGTGCGCCTGGGCACCTGTGGCGCCCTGCAGCCGGACATCCCGGTCAACAACCTCGTGGTGTCCACCCATGGCATCGGCCTTGACAATGTGCTGCACTACTACGCGCACGAGCAGGATGATGCCGAATTGCGCCTGCTTCAGTCCTTCCTGGGCGCAACGGAGTGGCCCGACAACCTGCCCGTCCCCTATGTGGCCACGGGGGATGCCGCGCTCGTGGACCTGCTCGGCAGCGGGCACTATACCGGCATCACCTGCACGGCGGGGGGCTTCTACGGACCGCAAGGCCGGCAGCTCCGCGCGGTTCCCAGCGTGGATGGGTTGAACGAGCGGTTCTCAGCCTTCCGTCACGAAGGGCTGCGCATCACCAATTACGAGATGGAGACCAGTGCCCTTTACGGCCTCGCCGGGTTGCTGGGCCACCGGGCCTGCACCGTCTGTGCTGTTGTGGCAAACCGGGCCCGCAATGAATACAGCAAGGACCATCACGCCACCGTTGAGGGCATGATCGACATGGTGCTCGACCGGCTGCTGGCCTGAGCCCGGTCATTGGATCAACAGGTCCTTGGTTGAAACAACGCTCGTGCAGAACCCCGTGCCGCTCCGGGGTGAGGCGACCTTCGTGCTGCCCACCACCCGCATGGTCATGAGCGACAGCGAGATCCAGGCCCTCATTACCCTCATCGACGACCCGGACGAAGGCGTTTACGAGCAGGTCCGCTCACGCATCGTCTCCCTCGGTGTGCGTGTCCGCCCTGTGCTGGAACGCGCGTGGGAAGTGGACGACCAGGGGGGGCTGTTCCGGCACCGCATCGAGGACCTGCTGCATACGCTTCACCTGGACCATGTGGAGGCGCTGCTCAGGGACTGGTGCGACCGGGGGTGCGAAGGCTTGCTCGAAGGGGCCCTCATCGCCAGCCGCTACCGCTACCCCGACCTGGATGAGCAGCGGGTACGGGCCGGGCTTGCTGTCATCCGCCAGGACATCTGGCTGGAACTGAACGACCACCTCACCGCCTTCGAGAAGGTGCGCGTGTTCAACCACATCTTTTTCAAGGTGCACGGATTCAAGGGCAACAAGCAGAACTACCATGCCCCCCAGAACGGCTACATCAATGACGTGCTCGAGAACCGCAAGGGCGACCCGCTCACGCTGTCCATCATCTACCAGGTGCTCGCCGAGGACCTGGACCTGCCACTGCGCGGGGTGAACCTGCCCAACCACTTCGTGCTGGCCTATCTCGAGGAGGGCAGCATCGGCGGTGGCGCCGGCGAGCAGAACGTGCTTTTCTATGTCAATCCCTTCAGCAACGGTGACCTCCTCGGCCGTGGCGAGATCGATGAGTTCCTGGAGAAGTTGCGGATCACCCCGCAGCCCGGTCATTACGACCCCTGCACCAATCTCGAGATCGTTCGCAGGCAGTTGAACAACCTGCATTATCGCTATGTAAAGCAGGGAGATACCGAGCGGGCTGCGGAACTGGACCGGCTGCGCCGCGTGGTGGGTGCTATGCCCGATGATCCGCCGTTCCCCGAGACCTGAGCACCAGGCCCAGCGTGGCCCTGATGATGCGCAGATCAAGGGCCAGGGTGCGCTCACGCACGTAGCGCAGGTCGAGCGCGAGCTTGGCCGGCATCACCTCTTCGATGTACGTCCGCTCTGGTTCGGTGGAACGCGCAAGCAGCTCGTTCTCATCGATGTAGTCCAGGCTGGCCATGCCGGTGATGCCGGGGCGCACGGAGAGCACCAGCCGTTGCTCCGGGCCATAGAGCGCCACGTAGCGCGGCACCTCGGGCCGTGGCCCCACCACGCTCATGTCCCCCACAAGTACGTTCCAGAGCTGGGGCAGTTCATCGAGCTTGGTCCTCCGCAGGAAACGCCCAACACGGGTGATGCGTGGGTCACGCCCGCCGATGGTGAGCTGCCCGGTAGCCTCGCTGCCCGGTCGCATGCTGCGGAACTTCAGGAGGTGGAACAGGCTTCCACCGCGCCCCACGCGCACCTGTCGGAAGAACGCGCCGCCCGGGGAGGTGACGGCCACAGCAAGAGCCAACGCCAGCAGCAACGGCGAGAGCGTCAGCAGCGCCACCAGCGCGAATAGGAGGTCAAATGTGCGCTTCACCATTTACATCAGGGCATCACCTCCGCCACGGCCGCCTTCACCGCCGCCGTCACCTCATCCACTTGCGCATCGGTGAGGTCATAATAAACCGGCAGGCTGATCTCGCAGCTGTAGTGCGCGTACGCGTTCGGGTGATCGGCCATCTGGTGGCCCTGGCCCTTGTAGAAGCTCAGCAACGGTAGCGGGATGAAATGCACGTTCACGCTCACCCCACGTTGGGCGATGGCCGTGATGATGGCGTCGCGCTGTGCTTCCGTGATGCCGCGCACGCGCAGCATGTACAGGTGATGACTGCTTTCGCGCCGCTCATCCCGGAAGGTGGGCGTGATGAAGCGTTCATCGGTACCGAACGCACCGTTGTAGCGCGCGCAGATGGCCCTGCGGCGTACCAGCGTGTCCGACTCGTAGCGCTCCAGCTCCACCAGCCCGATTGCGGCCTGAAGGTCGGTCATGTTGCACTTCCAGCCGGGGAAGGCCACGTCGTAGCGCCAGGCCCCGGGCTGTGTCTTGGCCAGTGCGTCCTTGCTCTGGCCGTGCAGGCTCATGGTGTTGAAGTACGCATAGAGCTCGGCGGCATCGAAGGGTGCGGGCAGGTTGAAGGCCAGCGCTCCTCCCTCGGCCGTGGTCAGGTTCTTCACGGCGTGGAAGCTGAACCCGGTGACATCGGCCTGCCCGCCCACGGGCCTGCCGGCGATGCGTGCACCGAACGAATGCGCCGCATCGGAGAGGACCAGGGCCCTGCCCAGTCGCATCTGCGGGTTGGATCCCGACACGCGAAGGTTCACCGCGGGTGTGAAGAGCGGCGAGCATTCCTCTGCGATCCGCATGATCTCCTCCACGCGCGCGGGGAGCCCGCCGATGTCCACCGGGATGATGCACTTCGTGCGTGGTGAGATGGCACGGCGCACACCCTCGGGATCGATCGTGAGGTCGTCAAGCACGTCCACCATGACGGGCCGTGCGCCCACATGCATCACGATGTTGGCCGTGGCGCAGTAGGTGTACGCGGGAACGATCACCTCATCGCCCGGACCGATGCCGTACCAACGGAGCACCAGCTCGCAGGCGTTCGTCCAGCTATTGAGCGCGATGACCCGTTCGACCCCGCAGTATGCGGCCAGCCGGCGCTCGAACTCCTTGGTGCGCGGGCCGGTGGTGATCCATCCGCTGCGCAAAGCATCCTCCACGGCCTTCACGGTGAGGTCGTCGATACGGGGCGGGCTGAAGGGGATCATTGGTGCGAAGATCGCTGAACGGTGAGCAGTCCGAGAAATGCCCCCATGAACACGACCCCGGCCTGGACCTCCAGCACGGACTCGACCGCAGCATTGAGCAGGAAGAGGGTGGCTAGGACGGCCAGTCGGGTATCACGAGCGCGCCATGCGGCCCACAACGGGACCAGCCCGATCGCCAGAGTGAGCAGCAGGCCGGGCCAACCCAATGCGGCCCCTCCTTGCAGGAACTGGCAATGGCTGTTAAGTCGTTGCTCCGCAGCGTGCTCAGCGCTGCGTCCTGCGTAGCAGGCCACCAGCTCGTTCTTCACATCGCCCGTGCCGGTACCCCATGGATGGACGTTGAGCAGCTGCCAGCTGCAGGCCCAGGCCACCAGGCGCATCTCACTGCCCGAGGCCGATGATGCGATGGAGGGGTCGCCGTCCAGTGCCCGCTGCACCGCTTCGAACGCCACCTGCATGCGTGCGCCGACCACGCTCCCACCGGCCCAGAGCGCCACGGCCACCACCAGAGCGCCCATACCGAGCACCAGTGCGCGCATCCTGCCGCGGAAACGGCGCGTGACCGCCACCACCAGGAAAAGCAGGACCAGGGCCAGCCCCAGCACACCGCTCTTGCTGGCCAGCAGCACCAGGTAGACCGCCTGCAACGGAAGCAGCACCGCCAGCGCGCGCTGCAGGGCTGGTTGAGGAACTGAACGTTCCAGCAGCGCATGCCCCCAGTAGGCGATCGACCAAGCGAGGTACCATGCCGCGTAGCTCGGGTGCAGGTCGAACGAGAACGCACTCTGGGTGAAGCATGCCTCACCACCATCGGCATGGCACGCCATGGCCTTCATCACGCTGAAGACCATGGCGATGGTGCAGCCGCCGGTGAAGGCCAGCATGCTGTCGCGCAATGCCCCCCGTCGCATGCTCGTGATCACGGCCGCCGCAACGGGAAGCACCACGGCGCCGGCCTTGACCTGCAGGTCGAACGCGCCGAACCCCAGGTCGGCGGACCACGCCATCCCCGCCACATGCCACGCGTACCAGGCGAGGATCGGCCAGAGCAGGTGCAGGTTGAGCGCCGGCCGGTAACGGCGTGCTCGCAGCAGGGCCAGCACCGCTGCGAGGGCCAGTGGCACGGGCAGCCATCCGCCATGGACGGGCATCAGGGCGCAGCACAGCAACCATGCCCACCACGCCAGTCGGTCCAGGCGGTCGCCAGGTGATGCGATGGACTCAGGGGTACCGGGCGGGTCGGGTTGCATCGGGCGTTAAAGATCGCAGGATGGCCTAATGGCCCCTTCCCGGCCCGTTCGACCTGCATGCGAGCGCGGGATTGTCATCCTTCAGCGCGTCAGCGCGCTGGCCCGTTCACCAGGCCGCCTGCGAAGCAACAGGAAGAGCAGGATGCCCCGCCAGTAGCCCAGTCCGTAAGAGGCGTGAAGGACCATGAAAGCGCGCATGACGCCGGCGACCTCCCCTTTGGCGGCGATGCGGGCGGCGGACCACCATGCGGCAGCCCCGTAGGCCAGCAGGCCGCACGCCCAGGCCCAGAGGGCCGGCCGCCAAAGGATGCCGGCAACAAGGCCCAGGGCGACCCAGGCCACCCATGCGGCAGGCACCAACTGGCGCGCGGTGGTGACCATGCGGTGCTTTCGGTTCACATAGACCTTCCACATCCCGTACTGCGCATATTGGCGCCAGAGCTTCCCGAAACTGGCCCGCACCACGTAACTCGAGCGGATGGCCGGGTCCAGCAGCACCTTGAAGCCTCCCTGCAGCACGCGGTGGTTGAATTCGTCGTCCTGGTTGCGGGCCAGTTCCTCGTCGAACCAGCCCACGTGGTCGAACACTTCCCTGCGGTACGCCCCGAAGGCCACGGTATCCACGTATCCCCGCCCCCTCCCGGTCCTGAAATGTGCGTTCCCCACGCCGAAAGGATGGCTCATCGCCGCGCCAATAAGCCGCGAGACCCGGTCCGAGTATACGTTGTCAATGAGGCCACCGGCGCAGCCTACGGAGAGGTCGCCGCGGAGCGCCGCCACAGAAGCCGCAAGGAAGGCCTTGTCAACCATGGCGTGCGCGCCGAGGATGATGCCCACGTCGAACCTGGCGGCCTTCAGGCCCAGGTTGAGCGCGTACGGTGTGGTGCGCATCGGGTTGTCCACGCACCGGATGAAGGGATGCCTTGCGGCCAGTTCGTTCACGACATCCCGCGTACCATCTTCGCTCCGGCCATCGCACACGTGCACCACCACCGCCAGCCCGGAGCGGTCCGCATCGACCAGGCTTTGAAGGCATGCACCGATGTGGCCGCGTTCATTGCGGCAGGGGATAACCACGTTCACCACGGGTGTGTCGGGCAGGGGGGGCAGCAGCTGCTCAGGCATGATCCGTTCGTTCGGTGCCGTCGTACCTCACCGAGGCCCACCAGGCGGGCACCACCACCAGCAGGGGCAGCAGGAGACCCTCGATGAGGAGGGCCTTCAGCGACTCAGGCCCGCTGCGGACCATGGCCGGCAGGAAGGATACGAACATCCATGGCAGCAGTCGCGGCCAGGCGAGTGCGGATCCCCATTGCGCAGCCCGAAGAGCAAGGGCCCAGAGGCCGCCCAGAACGAGGCCGCCCAGCACGATGCCTGCAGGACCGGCGTTGAGGTACCAGCCGGTGGCGGCGTGGATCGTGTAGCCCTGCCCCGGCCGCAGCCGCGCCTGCGTGGCGTAGTGGGTGTAGACGTCCGGCGGGCGATGCTCCCGGGCGACAAAGCTCCCCGCGAGGTGGCGGAAGCTGATCCCGGGGGCATGAGCCACCTGGCGCTCGAGGGTGCCGAACAGGCTGAAGTGCGCGCAGAACAGCTCATTGCTCAGCACCTGCCTGCCCACGCGCTGCACGGTGCCCTGCGGTTCCCTGGGCACGTGCGCGATGGCGCCCACCACGAAGGGCGATGTGTCCGGCGCGGTCGCCTTCAATCCTTCCGCGGACCACGTGAGGCCGCGCACCCAGCCCGCCAGCAGCAGGGCCGCGCACCCGCCGCCCAGCAGCAGGGCCACCCTCCTCCACGTCCCGGCACCTGCGCAGGAGGCCACGTAGACCGTTCCCAGCACCAGGGCCATGAAGAGGCTGTGCCGGTCACCCAGGAAGGCCAGCACAACGGCCATCAGTAGCATGCCGGCCGGACATGCCGCGCGCCCCCAACGCCCCGCCACGGCGCGGAAGGGCGCCCCCGGCCGTCCATCGCCCAGTTGCACCGCGGTGCCGAGCACGAATGCAATGCAGGCCGCGCGAGCAGCATGGGCATGCGCCGTACGCCAGGCCCCGCTCCACTCATGCATCACGAGGTAAAGCGGCCGTTCCTGTGCAATGGCCGCTTCGGCGGGCGCAATGCTCAGCAGGAGCATGAGCACCATGGCACCCAGGCCGGCCAGTGCGAGCAGAGGGGTGCGCAGTGGCACCGCCGGATCGGTCTGACAGCGGCGCGCCCTTATTGGCAACAAGACCGCTAGCAGTACGAGGCTGAATGCCGCATAGCCCGCGAGCGAGGCGATGTATGCCCGGTTCAGTTCGAACGGGAACATCTTCTCCATCAGGTAGTAGTAGCCAAGCCCGATGCGGTAACCATTAAAGCCGGTGGATGCGTCCGCGATGAAGAACCATGCGCCGGAGAAGGTCCAGAGGTAGATCAGGGCGGCGCCTATCGGCACGCTCGGATCACCCGTGCGCTTCCACACGATACGCACCAGCCATGCCATCCCTGCCGTGATGACCGCCAGCAGCAGGGATGCGGTGATGGCGATGCTCATGCGTGAAGGATCAGGCCGCGCAGGTGGGCGTGAAGCGCGGCATCGGTGGAGGCTGCGTCGCAGCCGTTGGCGGTCAGCCGTTCACGTCCATTGGAGCGGCGGCCGTCGCGCAGCACGGACAGCAGCGCACCGGCCAGGGCCTCGTCGCTGCGTTCGACCACGGCCCCGGGCGTCACGCCCTGCAGACGCTCCGCAGTGTCGCCCACATCGTTGCAGACCACGGGGAGCCCGCAGGCCATCGCCTCCTTCACCATGCCCGGGCTGCCCTCGGAGTCGCTGCACAGCAGCAGGGCGTCCGCCGCGTTGGCCAGCAACGGCATCCGGTCGTGCGGTATGCCGCCCTTCAGCACTTCCAGCCGGGCGCCGGGCAGTTCACGCCGCACACGTTCCATCACACGTTCGGCGATGTCGAGCCTTTTCACAGCGGGGTTGTTGCCATTGAAGAGAACGACCGGCGCCTCACCGGTCCATCCCAAGCGGGTCCGGCAGTCGCGCCGGTCCATGGGAACGAACATGCGCGTATCCACTCCGATGGGGATGACCTTGGCATCGGACGTTCGCCACCACAGCCGTTCACGGAGGCCCTCGCTTACGCACACGATGCCCCCCGCGAAGAAGGCCGCCGCTTGGGAGAACAGCCTGCCGAGCAGGTCGCGCACACGCCCGTCAGCCGGTGTGCGGTTGAGGTCGGACCCCAGGAAGTACACCACCACCGGGATAACGCTCGTAAGCACTGTGAACAGTCCGGACACCGAACCGTAGTAGGCCAGCACCACATCAGGGCGGTCCCGTTCGATCCGCGCCTTCAATTGGCGGCGGGCAGAGAGTAGCTGCGCGGGCGACGTGCGGCTCTCCAGGTGAAAAACGGTCACCGTAGCTCCATGGTCAGCGGCAAGAGCGCGGGCCTGTGCATGGGCGAAGGGATAGGCACCGCTGCCTTCAACTGCGGGGATCACCACCAGCACCCGCAGGTCCCCCGCCCGGCGTCCGGCCATGCGCACGAGTTCGGCATCCACGTGCCGCACATCCCGCCAGGTGGCCCATCCCAGGTAGGTCAGGGATGCCACCAGCACCCAGGCCACGAAGGACACGGGCGTGGGCACCAGGAAGTGGAACAGGCTGCCTGCGACCAGGATGAGGAACGCCGTCATCAGGTTGATCCCGTTGCGCGGGGTGTGATAGAAGGCGTCGAGCACGCTGCGCAGGCCCACGAAGACCCCGAAGGGCAGCGCGCCCAGGAAGATGATCCGGCTTCCGGTTACGTAGTCGGCGTAGGCCGTGCCCAGGTAGACGTGGAGCAGAGGCTCGGCGAGCACCTCGAAGATCACCGTGAGCGCGGCGCTGGCCAGGAAGGTGAGCCGGGTGACGGAGCGGATGCGGCGGCTGAGACCGGCGTGGTCGCCGGAAGCGAGCTGCGAGGCGCTGGCCGGGAGCAGCACGAGGGCAAGCGGCGAAAAGACTGCAGCAGCCAGGTTGAGCAGGGTGGTGCCGAACCCGATCTCGCCGCTGGCGGAGAGGCCATGGGTGCGTGCGGCTACATAGACCGGGATGGTGAGCAGGGCGCCGAGGGCGAGGTCGCCGGGCACCCTGGGCAGGCCATAGCGCAGCAGTTCGCCACGCTCACGGCGTGATCCGCCCGGTGATGCACGCCAAAGGGCGGGCACCATCGCCGTAAGGGCCAGCGCCAGCCAACCCAGACCGGTCATCCAGCAGACCGGGATCAGGTCATCGAACACCAGGAAGGCCGCGCAAGGCAGTGCAGCGAGCGCCAGGACCTGCAGCACATTGGCCAGCACAAGCCTGCGCTGCCCGCGCAGGAATGCGTAGCCCAGACCATAAAGCCCCACTGTGGCCGTCATCAATGACAGGGGCGGTATAAGTGCGTGCTGGGCGGCCGATCCGAACACCAGCCACGACAGAGGGACCGCGAACACGAAGCCGGTGATCACCGTGGCCACCGAGAGCGGAAGCACCCACCCCAGGGCCGCCAGCAGGTAGCGCCGCTGCTCCTCCGCACTGCTGCGCATGGCCACAAAGCGGGTGATGCCCACCACGGCGCCCATCAGCAGCAAGGGATACACGAAGGATACCGTGCGCCGCACGACAACGTATTGGTCAAGTTCGGAGCGGCCCTCCAACGCGGCGAGCCTGTACGCGAGCACCATGCCCACCATGGCAAGGCCCTCGGCGGCGTACGTGAGCAGGCTGTCACGTCCGTCACTCGAGCGGAGCATGGACAGGATGCGCTGGACCATCGGCGGCCAAGTTAGCCTGTGCCGACCGCCCGGAAGGCCGCTCCTCCCCTCCCCCGCCCGTTCATACCAACGGCTGCGGCAACGCTCAGGTGGCCGCTATCTTGGTCGCAGCAACACGGCGCGCAATGGAATCCTTCTTTCAGTGGCATTGGTGGGCCGGCCTGGGCCTCGTTCTGCTCATAGCCGAGATCTTCGTGCCGGGCTTTTTCCTGCTCTGCCTCGGCATCGGGTGCGCGGGCGGCAGCCTGGCCGCGGCGCTGGGCGCCGGGGCGCCCTTGCAGCTCATCAGTTTCTCCGCCGTTTCGCTCGCGGCCTTCCTCACCATCCGGCCGGTGCTGATGAAACGGCTGTGGACCGGGTCGAACGTGCGCACCAACGTGGACGCCCTCATCGGCCGTCGTGCCCGTGTGACACAGGACTTCGAGCCCGCACTGCGTCTCGGGCGGGTCGCGGTCGATGGCGATGACTGGCGCGCGGAATGCAGCACGGACCGTCCCCTGCGCGTGGGCGACCTGGTGTCCATCGTGCGCGTGGAGAGCAATACCCTGGTCGTGGCCCCCATCGAGGCCTGAAACGTCCCATATATCCCCGAAAACACCAACAACATGACCGCCGGAACCATCATCCTGCTCCTTCTCGCCCTTTTCGTGGTGTTCATCGTGGCCAAAGGCCTGCGCATCGTGCAGCAGAGCGAGGCCATGGTGATCGAACGGCTGGGGCGTTATCACAAGACCCTGAACGCCGGCATCAACGTCATCATCCCCATCGTCGACAAACCGCGTGAGATCGTCTTCCGGTTCACCCGCGACCTGCCTGACGGCAACAAGTTCGTGCAGTTCGTGAAGAAGGAGCGCATGGACCTGCGAGAGACCGTGTACGACTTTCCCCGGCAGAATGTGATCACCAAGGACAACGTGATGACGGAGATCAACGCGCTGCTCTATTTCCAGGTGATGGACCCGGTGAAGGCCATGTACGAGATCGAGAACCTCCCCCTGGCCATCGAGAAGCTCACGCAGACCACGCTCCGCAATGTGATCGGTGAGCTCGACCTGGACGAATGCCTCACCAGCCGCGACACCATCAACATGAAGCTGCGCACCATCCTGGATGAGGCGAGCAACAAGTGGGGTGTGAAGGT
>CAZUNW010000014.1:21305-21970 GCA_964621425.1 uncultured Chryseobacterium sp.
CGCCGCGTGACATCCGCGAGGCCATGGAGAAGCAGATGCGAGCCGAGCGCGACCGCCGGGCCCAGATCATCGACGCCGAAGGAAGCAAGCGCGCCGCCGTGCTCCAGGCCGAGGGCATCCAGCAGAGCCAGATCACGCAGGCACAGGGTCAGAAGGAATCGCAGATCCTCGAGGCGGAGGGCGATGCACAGGCCAGGATCCGACGCGCGCAGGGCGAGGCCGAGGCCATCCGCCTGGTCACACAGGCGATCAGCGGCACCAAGGGCGACCCGGCCCAGTACCTGATCGCCATGAAATACCTGGAGACGTTGAAGGAGATGACCAGCGGCCAGGGCAACAAGGTGGTCTACCTGCCCTACGAGGCCTCTGGTGTGCTCAGCAGCGTGGGCGGAATCAAGGAGCTGTTGGAGGCGAACAAGGCGGTGAAAGGCTGACCGCCCATCGCCTGATGCGCGAACGCCCGACCGCCCCGCCGGTCGGGCGTTCATGCATCAGGACGGCCTGCCCTTGACGGGACCCGTCCGGAACCACCTATCTTTGCACCGCCTTCCGATGGAAGGCATGCCCCACGCGCCAAGCTCCACAGCGCCGGATCCCGGGAGGGGACGGCAGAAGAGGCAGTCCAGGCGCCATCCCCTGCGGATCATTGCACGCCGGACCCGTTG
>CAZUNW010000014.1:21980-22213 GCA_964621425.1 uncultured Chryseobacterium sp.
CAACCCCTGAAACGGGTGTGCGCCGGGTTCAATGGCCCGGGTGCATCCAACCATACCGCACCACGCCGTGGTGCATCCCATCATGGAACGCACAACGTTCAACGAACTGGGTCTCATCGACCCGATCCTTAAGGCCCTCCAGGAGGAGGGTTACACCCATCCCACCCCCATCCAGGCGCAGGCCATCCCCCACCTTGTAAAGGGACGCGACCTGCTGGGCTGCGCACAGACCG
>CAZUNW010000015.1:0-22005 GCA_964621425.1 uncultured Chryseobacterium sp.
CGACCACCGAAACAGCCGCACCGGCCACCCGCCCATGACACAACCCAAGCGCAACGCGTTCAAGCTCTTCGAGGTCACCGGCATCGAACTGGAATACATGGTCGTGCAGCGCGGCAGCCTGCGTGTGCTGCCCATCGTGGACACCCTGTTCAAGGAGGTGACCGGGGCCATCACCAGCGACGTGCCCCGTGGTGATGTGGAATGGAGCAACGAGCTCGTGAGCCATGTGGTGGAGCTGAAGACCGCGCGTCCCACACGGCGCATCCCCTCCTTCCGCCGCAAGTTCGCCAGTGAGGTCCGCGCGATCAATGCCGTGCTGGCCGGCCATGACGCCATGCTGCTCCCCACCGCAGCCCACCCGCTCATGGATCCCTTCACGGAGACCGTGATATGGCCGCACGAATACAACGAGGTCTACGCCCTCTACAACCGCATCTTCGACTGCCGCGGCCATGGCTGGAGCAACCTGCAGAGCACACACCTCAACCTCCCGTTCGCCACGGACGAGGAGTTCGGCAGGCTGCATGCGGCCATCCGCATGGTGCTGCCCATCATCCCCGCACTGACCGCCAGCTCGCCGCTGCTGGACGGGAGGACCACGGGCTTCCTCGACTCCCGCATGGAGGCCTATCTGCACCACCAGGAGAAGCTCCCCGCCCTCATGGGCTCCCTCATCCCGGAGGCCGTCTTCACCCAGGGGGACTATTACCGTGCGGTGTTCGACCCCATTGGCCGTGCGCTGGCCCCCTTCGATACCGAGCATGTCATGGACCACCACTTCGCCAACTCACGCGGGGCCATCGCCCGCTTCGATCGCGGAGCCATCGAGGTGCGTGTGATCGACATCCAGGAATGCCCGGCCGCCGACCTCGCCATCGCGGAACTCATCGTTGCACTTTGCCGTGCCATGACCAAGGGCCGATGGACAAGCACCTACCTGCAGCGCGCATGGAGCGAAACGGACCTGCTCCCCATCTTCCTGCAGACCATCAAGGACGCCGGCAAGGCCGTCATCGCCAACAAGGACTACCTGCTGATGTTCGGCGTCATGAAGGAGCAGCGCATGACCGCACGTCAGCTATGGGAGTATATCGTCAGCGAGCTGCGCAGCGACCTGAGCGAGGATGCGTGCACCGTGATCGACCACCTGCTCGCACACGGCTGCCTGGCCCAGCGCATCCTTGCCCGGACGGGTGAGGCACCGTCCGCGGATGTCATACGCCAGGTCTACTCCGAACTGGCCGCATGCCTCCAGGAGGACCGGCTCTTCGCATGACGCGTGTATTGCTCACCTGTGAGCATGGGGGCAACGCTGTGCCCACCGAGTTTCGCGCGCTCTTCGCCGGCGCAGCGGACGTCCTGCATTCCCACCGCGGATGGGACCCCGGTGCGCTGGATCTGTTCGAAGAATTCGCTCCCCTTGCGCACCATGCACTGGCGGGTACGATCTCCCGGCTGGTCATCGAACTGAACCGGTCCATGGACAGCCCCACCCTCTTCTCCAGCTATACCCGGGACCTGCCGATGGCCCAGCGGCTGCACTTGCTGGAGGAGCACTACCAGCCTTTCCGCGCGGAAGCATCAGCGGCGGTGGACCGTTGGAGGGCGGAGGGCATGCATGTTCTACACCTCAGTGTCCACAGCTTTACGCCCATGCTGGACGGAGTCGAGCGCACTGTGGACATCGGGCTGTTGCATGACCCGGCGCGCGTCTGGGAACGCGCGATCTGTGCGGCTTGGGCACCGCTCCTTCGGGAGGCCCTGCCCGGTCTGGAGGTGTGCTTCAACGAGCCCTACCTCGGCACGGATGACGGCCACACGACCGCACTGCGCGCCGCGCACCGCGCGGGTTATGCCGGGATCGAGCTAGAGGTCAACCAACGCTTCACAATGGACGGGGGATCGCGCATGCTGCCGGAGATCCGCGAAGCACTGCGATCTTCCTTCCAGCGGTTGTTGAGCGACCTGCCCGGCGCGGGTTGAAACATCACGCCCCGGCGCAAGGCCGGGGCGCGATGAGTGCAAGGCGATTCTCAGCGCACAACCTGGAAACGCTCCTCCCCTTTCCCGATATCCGTAAGCACTTGCAGGATGTAGCTGCCCGGCATCAGGCCCGATACATCCAGGGTGATGCGATCGGCCAGCGCGCCGCCCTGAACGCGCTCCCGCAGGGCGGTACGGCCAGCGGCATCGGTCACGATGAGCTCGGCCCAGCGTGCAGCACCCCAGGTGGCACGCACCTGCAGCTGATCCTGCGCAGGCCGCGGGAAGACCAGCAGGTCCGTGATGGCCTGCTCCTCCATGCCGATGGAACCGGCGAGGTCCCACAGCTGGATGTCATCGACGCCGGCCTCCACCAGGCTGCCGCCGTCCAGGTTCTGTCCGGGACGGAGGCTGTCCGACGCGTTGTACTTGAGGTACACCGTGGCGTTGGGGTTCACGAAGTCACCTACTCGGAAGGCCACACGGCGCCAGCTTCGGTCGCTGGTCCTCGTGTTCTCCACGGGCACCCAGTTGCTGCCATCATTGCTCAGCCACACCTGCCACCAGTCCTGGCCGGGATTGGCACCGGTGGGGGGGTCGTTCACGTACCAGCGCCAGTAGCTGATAGCGGGCTCCTGCATGGCTGACATATCGATCGCCGCACTCCGCAGCGTGGTGGTGCCTGCATCGACATCATTGGTGCCCAGTCCCGAGGTCTCGCTCGGTGCATTGCCCGTCACGAAACAGAACTCACCGTTGGGCGTGTGTTGCTCGCCCGGCTGCACGGCGGTGCTGGGATCGCCCGGGGTGCTGTAGCTTCCAACGGGGATGGTGAACTCCCACTGGCCCGTTGTGGCGTTATCCGTTGGAAGACCCGTCTCCCAGTTGCCCAGTTCATTGTTGTTGTCCAGATCCTCCGTGGCCTGCAGATCGAACCCGACCAGGATGTAGTACGGCACGTTCGGGTCGGCCTCCGCCGCGCCCACGGGCACAACGGCGCTAAGCTGCTGGAAACTGTCCTCCACACCCATGTAGTACGCCACAACCGTACCTGCAGGCTGGGCCGGCACAAGCGCGTGGTAATCGTTGCCCCCCATGTCCGTCATGGGAAGCACGTTCCATGCGGGATCGCCGTTAACGCGATAGAAGAGCTTCACATCGGACAGGTAGGGCAGGAAGTCCAGGTCCAGGACAAGTTGCGCATCGAGGTCGATGGGCTGGGCGACGGGTGCCGTGCCCACATTGCTGTGGAGGAGTGTGGCGTTGCTCAGCAGGGTGATGCCGTGCAGCGCGAAGGCCTCCACAATGGCACCGGCATTGGGGGTGCCATTGGTGATATCTCCATCGTTGTCATCCGCCTGCAGCACATCGAGGAGCACATCCCGGAAGGCCTGACCCTCGTTGCCGTTCACCGTGTTGGCCTGCAGGCCGGGGAAGGCCTCCACGAACAGCGTGAGCATCGCGTTCATGTCGCTGCCCAGAAGCAGGTAGGTGTCCCACCAGGCACCGGCGATGATCTCACCGTCGGCATGCACCTGGCCCACCAGGTCCACCGGGTACACCTTGCGGTTCTCGTCGTAGCGACGGATGTAATCATCGGGATCGCTCAGCGAGCTTCCCTCCGCCAGCACGGGATCTTCGGTGATGGATAGCGCCCAAACATCGGCATAGCCCTCGTTCATGGCGCCATTGGTGAACTGGCTCAGCAGTGAACCGTAGAACTTGTCGTTGATGCCATGCCCATACTCGTGGTACACCACCTCGCCGATCTGGGCGTAGCTCTGGCAGTCGTTCCCCTCTTGGTAGAAGTTGATGGAACCGCCGTCATAAAAGGCATTGCAGTTACCCGCCACGTCCACATTGGTGGTGAAGGGGATGTCCAACTGCGTAAAGGAGGGCAACCATGCCTTCATGTGGTCGTGAACCACGTTGACGTGGTAGTAGGCGCTACGCTCGCGGATATTGGCACTGGCATCGAAGCTCACGGCATTGGGCCCTTCCTGCAGGGTGGTCTGGAAGCTGGGCGTGCTGCCGCCGTTCTTCACATTGCACCAGCGTCCGTCGAGGAAGAAGGTCGCCGACACTGGTCCTCCCACGCCCGTGTTGAGATAGCCCTGGGCGTCCAGGAACTGGCTCTGCCCGCTGACGACGGTACGCATGTGGGCGAAGGCCTCGGTGGTGGCTGGTATGTAGGGGTTCACCGTGTAAGCGGTGCCGGAGACGGACACCTCGGCACCCGCGGCGGCGGGGGGGGCGTGCGGGGCATGATGCACCACCAGGTCCTGGCGGTACAGCAGTTCACCCGAGTGCGCATCCACCCAGCAGGACCACCGGCCTGGGACGCCCTCCTCAAGGGTGCGGATGATCACTTCATGCACAAGCCTGTGCTCCACTGAACGGTGGGCCGGCAGCGGCAGGATGCGCAGCCCGATGACCTCACTGCCCAACACATGGGAGAGACCGGCGGCGGCATTGATCACAGCGGAGGCGGCGCTCACCGAAGGGGTCGCTTCCACCTGGATCCCTGGATACAAGTCGGTACCAAAGGCGATCACCCGGCCCTGGACATCCAGTTTCACCATGGCCTGGCCAAAGACCACCGGCAGGCCACCATGTGTCTGGGCGAAATGCACATAGGTGTGCTTGGCCGTTGGATGGACCGCACGCACACTGACCTCCGACAGCGGCAGGCCAAAGCCGACAAGCTCATGCTGCAGGAAGTCCCATGCGCGGGAAACAGGGTCGCTGCCGATGGTGGCGATGGGTTTGCCGAACGCGCGGTGGGGCAGTCCGTTGCCCTCGTTGAACTCGGTCCACCACGTACCATGCTCGGCAACAAAAGAGCGCCATTGGGGCCGGGCACGCAGATCGGCCTGCCATGCGGCATCGGGCATGCGGCGGGCATCACGGATGTAGGTGATGCTCCGCTCATCGCGGACGCCCTCCACGGCCAAGGAGGCGAGGGTGACGCTGAAAAAGGTGAGGGTGAATAGCGTTCGGCGCATGATGCAGCTGGTGGTTGGTGGTCCGAATATCGGGATGATTACAGCTGGAACAACTCCCGGCCCGCGGTTGTGCTTGGGATGCTAATCCGGATCGGACAGGTCGATGGTAAGTCCGTCATGGGCCAGTGCCACCCCGGGCGGCAGGGTAGGCTGCACCGTGGAGTGGGCCCCGAGAAGGTGGCTGATGTGTGTGAGGTAGGTGCGGCGGGCGCCCAGCTCCACGGCCAGTTCGAGCGCTTCCTCCAGGTTCAGGTGGGCCGCATGCGGTTCATGCCGAAGGGCGTTCAGCACGAGGACCTCTGATGCGCGCGCCTGTTCCTTTGCAAGCGGGGGCAGCTCCTTGGCGTCGGTGATGTACGTAAGCCCGCCGATCCGGAAGCCCAGGACGGGCATCCTCAGATGCAGGACCTCGATCGCCTCCATCGCCACACCCGCCGCCATGAACGGCCCGGGGCTGATGGGATGAAGCTCCAGCTCGGGTGTGCCCGGGTAGCGCTTCTCGGCGAACGCGTAGGCGTAGATCCTGCGCACCGCGTCCAGGGTGGGCTGCGATCCGTACACGGGCATCACGCTGCGCTGGCGGTGGTTGAAGCTGCGCAGGTCGTCCATGCCGCTGATGTGGTCCATGTGCTCGTGGGTGAGCAGAACCGCCTCCACGTGGTCGATACCCGCACTCAAGGCCTGCTGCCGCAGATCGGGCCCCGCATCGATCAGCACGGACCTGCCGGCCACCTGCAACCATCCGGCAGTACGGAGGCGCTTGTCGCGCGGGTCGGCACCGGTGCACACGCCGCAACTGCAACCGATGACCGGAACGCCCTGGCTGGTGCCTGTGCCGAGGAAGGTGAAACGCATCGCCGCCCGCAAATTACCCGATCCCGGGGCGCTAACTTCGCGGCGTTCCCGGCAGGCGTTCCGCATGCCGTTGAACGGAGAGGTGGCAGAGCGGTCGATCGCGGCGGTCTTGAAAACCGCTTTACCCGCAAGGGTAACGGGGGTTCGAATCCCTCCCTCTCCGCCGCAGCCCCCCGCGTTGGCGGGTCCTCGTCCCTTCCCGGGGACGACGGGGGCCCCTCGTGCGAGTACCTTTGATACATGCACAGGTACCGAACGTTCCCATTGATGCTGCTGGCCCTCCTGGCCCGACAGGCGGAAGGTCAATCGCTGCCCGAGTTCATCCTGGAGACCCGGCGCTTCGAGGTCCCCGGCCAGGGGCCCTTCGTGGACGTTTGCGTCGCCGTGCTCGGCAGCTCGGTGGAGCATGCGGACAGCGCACGCGGCACGGGCCAGGCCCGACTGGAACTGTTGGCGCTGCTGGAAAGCGGGGGGGCGATCCTCGACCACCGCAAAGTGGAGCTCACAGGTCCCGAGCACCCCATCGGTACGGCCCCGGACCTGATGTACACCACGGCATTCCCACTGCCGGCGGGGGAGCATGTACTGGAGGTGCAGGTGCGCGACCTGTTTGGGCGGGACACGGTGCGCGTGGAGCGGAGGCTGCTGCCAGTGCCGGTTCTCCCTTCCGGACCGAGCTTCTCGGACGTGCTGCTGGTCGCGGGCACCGCCACCGGCAATGAGCCGGGACTGGCGCACGCCGGACGCACCTTCATACCCTTCGTGGGGGGCTACTACCCCGCCACGGTGGAGCGGATGGACCTTTATGCCGAGCTCTATGGCATGGACGCGCGTGTGGGACGTGACAGCCTCTACCTGTTGAGCTACCAGATCGAGGGACAGGGCACGGGACAGCCCTACGGCGCCTTCCGTGCTGCAGCCCGTGTGAAGGCGCGGGCCGTGGAGCCGCTGGTCGGCGGATTCGACATCCGCACCCTTCCCAGCGGCAATTACGTGCTCGCCCTCGAGGCACGCGACCGGGCTGGCCAATTGCTGGCACGCACCGAACGCTTCGTGCAACGCAACAATCCGGTGACCTACCGCATGGACGACCTCACGGGCGTGGCAATGGGCTCCACCTTCGCCGACCGCATCACCGAGCCGGACACGCTGGCCGAGTTCATCCACTGCCTGCGGCCCATCGCCGATGACCTGGAGCGCAAGATCATCGACGACCGCTGGAAGGACCGCAACATGGACCTCATGCGCCGCTTCTTCTACAGTTTCTGGTTCAACCGCGACGGCATGGCGCCTGAGAACGCATGGAGGACCTACCGCGCCGAGGTGGTGCGGGTGAACCGGATGTACGGCACACGGATCAAGAAGGGCTACGAGACCGATCGTGGCCGGGTGCACCTGAAGTACGGGGCTCCGAACACCGTCGTGGACAGACCCAGCGACATGGGGGTCTATCCCTACCAGATATGGCATTACTACCGGGCCGGGCGGTACACAGACCGCCGGTTCGTGTTCTATCTGCCGGACATGGTGACCAACGATTATGAGCTGCTGCACTCAGAGGTACCCGGCGAACTGCAGAACCCCCGCTGGAACCAGGTGCTGCACTCCCGCGATACGCCCATGAACAACGTGCAGCCCGGCAACGTGAACTCCCTGAGCGGTGAGCGTTCCGAGGAGTTCTTCATGAACCCCCGCTGACGGTCAACGCCCAGCGGCCATCTTTGCCGCTCCACAGGAGCCATGCGCGACACGGCCATTGTGATCCTCAACTGGAACGGCCTCTCCTGGCTGCAGCGCTTCCTGGCCGACGTGGTGGCCACGTCAGATGGTGCCCTGGTGGTGGTGGCTGACAATGGCAGCACGGACGGTTCGCTGGATTGGCTGGCGGAGGCCTTTCCTGCCGTGCGCCGCATCGCATTGGGAAGGAACCACGGCTTTGCCGCAGGCTATAATGCGGCGCTCAGCCAGGTGGATGCCACCTATCTGGTGCTCCTGAACTCCGATGTGCAGGTGCGGCCCGGATGGGTGGGCGCCCTGCGCACGGCCATCGATACCGACCCGCGCATGGCCGCCGTGCAACCCAAGGTGCTCGCCCTCGCGCAACCGGACCGCTTCGAGCACGCAGGGGCTGCGGGAGGCTTCATAGACCGCAACGGCTACCCCTTCTGCCGCGGCCGCATCTTCGAGATCACAGAGCCGGACCGCGGCCAGTACGATGATGACCGTGAGGTGTTCTGGGCCACGGGTGCCTGCCTGATGGTGCGCGCCAACGCGTTCCGCGAGGTGGACGGCTTTGACGGGTCCCTGTTCGCGCATATGGAGGAGATCGACCTATGCTGGCGGCTGCGCCGGCGCGGATGGCGCATCGGGTATACTTCACGCACCAGTGTCCTTCACGTGGGCGGCGGAGCACTGGGGTACGGCAGCCCCCGCAAAACCTACCTGAACTTCCGCAACAGCCTCGTGGTACTCACCAAGAACCTGCGAAGTGGCTGTCTGCCCGCACGCATCCTGCAACGCCTATTGCTCGATGGCGCCGCAGCCTGGAAGTTCCTGCTGGAAGGCCACGGCGCACACACCTGGCAGGTGGCCCGCGCGCATGTGCACTTCCTGCTTCGCATCCCGCATCTCATCGGCGAGCGCCGACGCCTTGCCGCACAAGAGCACGCGCCGGACCTCACCGGCATGTACACACGCAACATCGCCTTCGACCGCTTCATCCGGAAGCGCACCCGATTCAGCGAGCTGCCGGCCGGTGCCTTCGTGTCGCGCCGCTAAACCTGCGCGGCCCTGCGTACCAGGTGGTCCACGGCCAACCGGTACCCCTCGGCGCCAAGGCCCATGATGCTGCCCGCGCAGACTGCGCCCACCAGGGAGGTGTGCCGGAATGGTTCGCGCGCCAGCAGGTTGGACAGGTGCACCTCCACGACCGGGACCTTTACGGCGGCCACCGCATCACGAAGGGCGACCGATGTATGGCTGTACCCTCCCGCATTGAGGACGATGCCGTCCACCACGCCATCGGCCTCCTGCACCCAGCACACCAGCTCACCCTCCAATTCGCCCTGCCGATGCGTGATGCGGTGACCAGGGAACAGGGCCTCCAGCCCCGCCATCATCGTGGCGAGGTCGGTGGTGCCATAGATCGCTGGTTCACGCCGCCCGAGAAGGGCAAGGTTCGGTCCGTTCAGCACGAGAATGTGCGCCATGCGGGCGAAGTAACGAAAGGACGGGCAGGATGGCATCTTTGCGTTGTGGAATGGCCCCGTGCCCTGAACCTCTTCCGCACCCACCTGAAGCTGGAGCGCTCCCTGAGCGACCGCACAGTGGAGGCCTATCTCAATGACCTCGACAAACTGCGTGCGTTCGCCGAGGGCCACGTGCCGGTCCTTGCGCCGGACGGCCTGCGGCTCGAGGACCTCCAGGCCTTCCTCACCCACGTGGTGAAGCAGGGCCTCGGCGCCCGCAGCCAGGCCAGGCTGCTGAGCGCGGTCCGTGCGTTCCACCATGCCCTGCTGCTGGACCGGCGCATCAGCACTGACCCCACCGAACTACTGGAGGCCCCGCGCTTGGGCCGCCACCTGCCAGACTTCCTGAGCGTGGCGGAGGTCGACGCCATCGCGCAGGCCATCGACCTGTCCAAGGCCATGGCGCTGCGCGACCGGGCCATCGTGGAGACGCTGTATGGCTGCGGATTGCGCGTCAGCGAACTATGCGGCCTTCGCATCAGCAGCATCCACGATGCCGAGGGGTTCGTGCGCGTGCTGGGCAAGGGTGACAAGGAGCGCCTGGTGCCCATCGGTGCGGAGACCCTGAGGCACATCCAGGCGTACCGTGAGCACGAACGGGTCCACCAACCCGTAGTACCGAAAGCCGGCGACATCCTGTTCCTGAACGCCCGCGGAGGCGGCATTTCCCGGGTGGCCGTATTCAACCTGGTCCGCCGCCTCGCCAGAAGCGCAGGCCTCCGCAAGGCCGTCAGCCCCCACACCTTCCGGCACAGCTTCGCAACCCACCTGGTGGAGGGTGGTGCCGACCTCCGCGCCGTCCAGGAGATGCTGGGCCATGCCAGCATCACCACCACGGAGATCTACACGCATCTGGACCGCGAGTACCTGCGCAGCAACATCATGCTGCACCATCCACGTTCGCGGGATCGCGGACCGGCTTGATCAATCAAGCTTGGCCAGTGCGCCACGCGCGGCCAACATTCGGGCAACCTCGCCCATAAGGGCATCCACCTCCGACCGGATGCGCCCGTCGTATTCCTCGTCCCACGCCAGCCGCCCGACAAGCGGATCGAAACGGGCAATGCCCATGGGAAGATCGAAGAAGGACAGGTCCAGTTCAGGCACACGCTCAAAGAGCGTCATTTCGACGAACACCTCGTTCACGCCATGGTCGCCCTCCCACTGCGGGCCGTGTGTGCTGATCGTGAAGCACTTGGTGACATGGCCCGGCAGCGCGAAGCGCAGCACGTAGGAGTGGTTGTTGTCCAGATGGACCTCGTACCGCCCGTTGGCACCTGTGGTTAGGGTGCGCTCCTTGACGCCATCACGGTACACGCGCACCTGCGCATGGGCCAGCGGCGCCGTGCTGAACCGGTCGGTGACCACACCCACCACCCGCAGACTGGAAGCCTTTACTGGGACCACTGAAAGCAAAAGGGCCATCGACGCAAGTAGGGTGCGCATGGAGATCATTTGTCATGGACCGGCATGTCATCCGGCACGGGCGGCGAAACTACCGGCGCACCCGTGATGGATCCAAGCCCCATCCTGCGGTCGATGCCGCGAACCACCAACACCCCCCTGTGCAAAACCCTGCAGACCCGAAAAGGGAGCGGGGCGATCCATGGACCGCCCCGCTCCTAAAGCTCCCAAAGGCGATCAGTGCACCACCACGCGCTGGCCGGAGACACCCTCACCCGTGCTGATGCGCAGCAGGTATGAACCGGACGCGGGCTTTGCAGAGGGCGCGACCAGCTGGTTCGTACCCTTCACCAGGTTCATGCGCGAGGTCCACACCACCCGGCCCGTCGCATCGATGAGCTCGGTGAGAGCCGACGCTGCCGCGGCCGGCCAGACCACTGCGATGCCTCCGGCACTGGGGTTCGGGAAGACCGTCCATGCGGGGGTGTCCATGCTGGACAAGCCCGTATTGATGGCACCGGACAGGCAGATCTCGAAATCACCGCCGCCGCCAAATTCCGTATTGGAATAGACCCTGACCACGTAGGACGTGCCCGGTGTCACCTGGATATCGAAGGGCGCGGCCGGGTTGATATCACAACTCACTTCGGTGCCGCCGCAGCCTTCATTGACCACCACAACCCAGTCGCCCATATTGATGTTGTTGAAATCCACCGTGATCACCGAGTTCCCACCTGACTCAAAGGCGTACCACATGTCGAGGTAGGAACCGGTCGTGGCGTCGCACGAAGGGTCGGTGCCATCCTGGACGGCCTGCTGGTTGTTGCCCTGAGTGCTGTTCAGCGGACAATCGGCCACCGGCCAGACAGTGAGTTGCTGTGCTGCGGAACAATCATCGTTCGCCGGCGGACCGGCGCATGCAACCGCGCTGACCTCGATCGTGTATGGTCCGGTAGTGCCGCTGCCGAACCGTCCGATGGGCAACCAATAGGTCCCCGGCTGGAGGCCCGTGAATGCAATGGTCAGGTTCCCGTCCGCACAAGTGCTGAAGTCATAGGCACCCAGGAAGAACGTGTCCGCCGGACATGTGGTCCAAACCACATAGCCCTCATCAAAAGCGGGGGTCGTACCGCAATAGGACACGGTCACATCGGCACATGCACTGAGCGTGAATGCATGCCAGACCTTCGGGATGTTGTCGTCCATCGGGGAACCCGGAACGGCATCGCCCGTCGCGGTTGCGCCAACGGTCGTACCGGTGAAGTTCACGCTGTTGCCCAGGGCAAGCGGAACGGGATTCACGTTCGCACAATTATCGTTGCCCGGAAGCGCGCCGCCGCCGAACACACAGATCTCGAAAGTGGTCGTGGCGGGTTCGGCCACATAGTAATCGTACACCCGGACGAAATAGGTCTGCCCGACCGTGAGGCCTGTGGCCTGGATCACCTCCGTACCGCCAAGGAACGTGGCATCGCCGCAAGCCACGCTGATGCCGTTCGCACAAGGGCCGCTCCGCAGCTCGATCACCGCATCCATCGAATCGGACCCGGCCACCTCGATGGTGAGCTGGGCGGCAGTGGCGACAAAGCTGTACCACACGTCGTCGTTCGCGGTGCCCGTGAACCCATTGCACAGGATGCCGGGCAGCGACTGCGAGGCCCCGGACACATCACCCTGCACGTACTGGCAGGTGCTGCCTACGGTGAGTACGACAGCGCCTGTGCACTCGTCGTTGGCGGGTGCCGGGGCACAGGCCTGGGCACTTACCGTGATGGCGTAGGGACCCGTGGTGGCCGCACCGAACTGGCCCACGGGGAAGTAATAGCTGCCCGCCGGCACCTGCGTGAACGTGATCGTGGCATTGCCGTCCACGCAGCTGGTGAAGTCGGCCGAACCGGGCACAAATGCGTTGGCCGGGCAGGTCGTGGTGAGCGCGGTGTAGACCTGGTCGAATTCGGGTGAGGTCCCACAGTACTCGATCGTGATCGTCGCACAGGTGGATGTGGTGAAACGGTGCCACACCTTGGGCACCCCGTCATCCAGATCGCTGGCCGCAACGGCATCCGATGTGGCGGTGGCTCCTGCCGTGGTGCCGCTGAAGTTGATCGACCCACCCACGGCTAGCGGCTGGCCGACCACATTGAAGCACTGGTCGTTCGAAGGGGGCTGCGCGGTGCCGAACACGCAGATGGTGAAGTCCGTGGTCAACGGCACGCCCTGGTCATAATCATAGACCCGTACCAGGTAGGTGGCGCCGATGGTCAACCCGGTGAGGGAAACCTGTTCCACACCGTCCGAGATCGTGGCATCCGCACAGGCGATGTTCGCGCCGTTGCACGCACCGCTGCGCACATCGACAACCGCATCGAAACCGGAAGAGCCGTCCACGCGCACCGTGAGCGCTGCCGCCGTGGCCGTGAACTTGTACCAGACATCGTCATCGGCGTTGCCTACGAAAGTGGCGCAGGTGATCGCCGCAAGGGACTGTGAGGCCCCTGCGGTGTTTCCCTGCACAGGGAGGCAGCTTGAACCAACGGTCAACTGAATGGCACCAGCGCAATTGTCGTTTACGGGTGCTCCACCGCGGTAGCTACGTCCATGCTGGACGGGCGCACCCTTCACGGGGGCGGGTGTGCAGACGCGCACCACCTCCTTGGGCAGTGCAGCGGGTGGCAGGGGGGCATGCCTGCGGGCCACCGGAAGGTGCGCAGCCGGGCTGCCGCGCTGGGCAGCAACCTCACCGGCCAGCAAGGGAACGGTGAGCAGGAGAGCGAATATTCTGTTCATGCAATGGGGTATGGTGGAGGCGAAGCTAATGCCTCATGCGCAGGCCTCGATCATTTCGTGAGCACCACCGGTCGGCGCAGGATATCCCCGGTCCGTGTGCGCACCTCAAGCACAGCGCCTTGCGCGCACGTACCGGCCACCGGCATCACCTGCACCGCATCGCGCGTGGCCTGCTGCCGCAGGAGCGTTCGACCCTCCGCATCGCGCAACAGCAATTCCTCCGCGACCAAACCCGGAGGGACCTCCACGTGCAGACGGTCCGTGGCGGGCACCGGGAAGACCACGAGTCCCTCCCCGTCCGCGCCAGGGTCCGGGACGGATGCGATGGCCCCGCTCCTGCCCAGCGCATACTCCCCCTTCAACAGGGTGTCCAGCTCCATGTAGCCGGTGCCGTTCGTGAGCGAACCCGCCACCACCACCTGGTGTGCATAGGTGGTCCATGGCTCACCCGGATGCGCCCGGTACAACACAGCAGCACCCGCCTCCGTGGCGTCGAATAGGTCGAAATCAAGCTGGCTCTCGGAGGCCCCGTAATAGGTGATGCGGGCGGACAGGTGGTTCCCCTCCGGCCACAGGCCATCGACCACCCAGTAGTGCGTGCCACTGATGGCCTCCACCTCAGCAGTTGTGAGTGTGGCCTCCGGGCCCGCCCAGATGTGGTCCACGCGGAAGAGGGCCGAATCGATGACGGTCTCCGGGAATACACGGAAGTCCACGCGGGGAAGGGTGGAACTGAAGCTCTCTCCCGGGCGCATGGTGAACTCGTGGTCCATGCGGGCCTGGTTCAGGCGCCGGTGGCCGTTCACGACCACCATCTCGGGGGCGAACGGCGAGGTCAGGGTCACCGTGGTGAGCGCACCGCCAGCCACCACTTGGTGTTCGCCACGCTGCCAGCCGGCACCGATCAATGTCAGGTCCAGCGGAACCTGCTCGTGCAGCACCGTGGTGCCACGAAGCAACTGGCGCAGCGTCACCTCAACCTCCCATTGCCCACCCTGCGGCTGGGCCTGCATGGACTCCACCACGAACACGCTGAAGCCCGGGGCGAACACCCATGCATCGAAAAAGGGGTTGAGGTCAGCACCGGTGACCTGCTCAAGCGCATCCCTGAATCCGGCAGCGGTCAGGGCCGTGTCAGCGAAAACGGCCTGCACCCCATGCATGGCCTGGCGGAACAGCGTGTCGCCGAGATAGCCGCGCAGGTTGTGCATCACCGATGCGCCCTTGTAGTAAGTGTGGTGGCCATAGATATGCGGATCGGGCATCGGTGACAGGGCCTGGAAACCATCATCCACCACATGGCTGTTTTTCAATACGTCATAATGGTTGTTGAGCACCGTGCCCACGAAGGCCTCCCTTCCATAGCTCCATTCATCCACCAGGTGTCCGCTGTACTCTGCCGGTCCCTCCTTCACCCACATGTCGTTGTGGATGTATGGCGTGACGATGTCCCCCCACCAGTGGTGCCCCAGTTCGTGGCTCAGCAACTGGCGGTTATCGCCCACGGGCTGCCCGGTCATGAACTGCGGGTAGGCGATGTTGGTGGGGATCTCCAAGGCGCCATCGGTGGTGAGCACATAACCCACACGCCCCCAACCATAGGGACCGTACCAGAATTCGAGCGCGTCGATGGCCCCGGGAAGGTCGCCGAACCGGGATACCATGCCGGCAAGCTGGGCCGGCTTCGCGGATAGCGTGACCGGTATCGAACCGTATGCGCCAGCGTGCAGGTAGGTACTGTCCACATAATTGGATACCGCCACCGCTGATACATGCGTCGGGAGCGCTCGGCCGATGCCGTAGGAACGCACGACCGTATCACCACCCAGTTGCACCTCACCCAGGAAGTCGCCCTGTCCGCGCAGGCGGTAAGCGCCCGCGCTCTTTACATGATAGGTGTAGGTGGCCCGCTCCACGAATGAATCGAAGCAGGGATACCAGACCTTGCCGAAGTTGGGCGGGATGGTGCTGATGCCGATGCCAAGGTTGTAGATGTAGCCGCTCTCGAAGTAGAAGCCGCCCCAGTCGGGGTCACGGTGCGGCATGCCCTGGTAATGAACGGTGAGGCTGCGTTGCTCGCCAATGGCCGGAACGGCCAACAGATCCACCACCAGGAAGGCACCGTCGTGGGTAAAGGGATGCGCACCGAGGATGCTCGTCACCGAGTCCACGGTCAGGTCGAGCAGGTCGAAGCGGATCATGGACTGACCGGCCATGCGCGGGGTGAAATCAACCGTGCATGCACCCTGCAGCCACTGGTCCTGCACGCGGGTAACGTCGAGGCGGATGTCGTAGTGAAGGATGTCGAACGTATCGCTGCGGGCGATCGTGGCATCGATCTGGGCCCGTTCCATGGGACTGGCGGTCTGCCCGGGCCTGTAAGGGTCGCGCAGAACCATGCACCCCATGCGGTAGGGTTGGGCGGAGACATGTGGAATGAACAACAAGGCCAGAACGGCGAGGAGCATGCGACCGGGATGCAGCGTCATGCCCACGAAGCTACAAACCAGCGCTCCCGACCGACCAATGCCACACGGTGGCAACGAACGTTCGCGTGCTCCCGGACCGCACCCCTTGGAAGGGGGTTCCATCGTTCTCCATCCTCCCTTCGTCGAGATCCGGCGCCCCGGAGGCAACCGGGGACCGTAATGTTGCGACGAACACTAGCTTGTCGGGAAACACTGCGCTGATAGAGAAGCACGATCATGGCCGAAGCCCGGATCCTTGTCGTGGAAGATGAGGCGCTCATCCGCAAGGACATCGAGCGGAGCCTGATCGGCCTGGGTTATCAAGTGGTGGGGGGAACGGGTGAGGGAGAGGTCGCCGTGCAGATGGCGAGCGAGTTGCGTCCGGACCTTGTGCTCATGGATATCCGGCTGAAGAGCGCAATGAACGGCATCGATGCGGCCTTGCGCATCCGCAAGGAGACCGGCATCCCCGTGATCTTCCTCACCGCCTACTCCGAGGACCGCACGCTGAACGAGGCCAAGCTGGCCGAGCCGTTCGGCTACATCGTGAAGCCCTTCACCGAAGCCGCCCTGCGCTCCAACATCGAGGTGGCACTCTTCAAGGGCGGCGAGGAGCAAAAGGTCCGCACAGAAAAGGAACGTCTCCGTGGGCGCATCACGCGACCGGTGGAGGGCGACCACATCTTCATCAAGCACAAGGGTCGCGCCGTGCGGGTGGCCTTCAACGAGATCGACCATGTGGAGGCGCTGAAGGACTACGCCTCCTTCCACCTCAAGGACCGCCGGTTCGTGGTGCACGGCACCATGAATGAGTTCGAACGGCTTCTACCTGCGCGGGAGTTCATGCGGATCCATCGCTCGCACATCGTGCGCCTCGAGCGCATCCAGAGCATTGTGGATGGCGAGGTCGTGCTGGAGAGCGGCAAGCAGATCCCGATCGGCAGGACCTACATGAGCAAGCTGCTGGCCGTCATCCCCCTCGTCTGACGCGGGCATGCGGCCAGCGCTGCGTTACCTTTGGGACGCCATGGCGTTGCGCGGCATCCTGTCCTCCCTCCTGCTGGCCACGCTCCTGCTGGGTGTGACCGGCCGTGAGTTCTGGCATGACGGGATTCACGACACCGAGGTCCAGGCGGCACCTGGCTCCGACCTGCTGCACGCGTCCTGCACGTTCTGCCATGACGGAGTCCCCGTCGCAGAGCGCGCTGCATCCACCGACCTCCCCGCCCTGCTTCACATCCAGGACCCGGTCCGTGCCTGTCAGCCCCGTGCGGCGGAAGTACGCGACCGGCCCCGCGCGGTCGATCGCGGTCCGCCGTCCACCTGCTGAACCTGGGGCGCCACAGCCCCTCTCCGCCTAACCCGCACCGCGGGAATACGGCAGCATGCGGCCTCAGTCCCAGTACATGTCCATTTCACGGAAATACACCAGGCACATTGTGCCCAAAACGAACTACCCATGAAAACCCTGGGAAACCCCATCACCCTGCTTTCGATCATCCTGGCCATCTCCCCGTTGGGCGCCTGCAAGAAGGACAAGCCCGGAGAGCCCACCGCGCCACCCAACGAGGAAGAGCTCATAACCACATTGCGCCTGCACTTCCACTCCAGCGGAGGGGGGGAGCACAAGCATTGGGAGTTCCGCGACATTGATGGCGACGGAGGAAGCGCACCCGTGCTGGAGATCGATACCCTGTCCGCCGACAGCACGTACGCCGTGGAGATCGAAGTGCTGAACGAAAGCGTCGACCCGGCCGAGGACATCACCATCGAGATCCTGGAGGAGGGCACCGACCACCAGTTCTTCTTCCAGCCCACTGGCGTCGCCATCAGCACCACGTATGATCCGGCTGATGTTGACGTGAACGGCATGCCCATCGGTGTGCGCAGCTCTTGGACGGTTGGTGGCGCCGGCTCGGGCGCGATGACCATCACCCTGCGCCATATGCCGGACAAGAACGCGGCGGGGGTGAGCAACGGCGACATCACCAACGCGGGCGGCGAGACCGACATTGAAGTGTCCTTCAGTCCGGCGGTGGTCGACTGACCGCACGGACAACCTCAGCGGGAATGGCGGGCACAGGCCCGCCATTCCCGCTTCCACCCGGTCCATTGCGAACTTCGCACCGTGGCCAGGACCCTCCGCAACATGGTGTTGGCAGTGCTCGCATTCGTGCTGGCAACCGAGATGGTGCTGCGTGCCATGGGTCGCAGGGCCCACCCCCTTTTCGTGGCGGACGGGCGTTATGAATACCTGATGCGGCCCGACCAGGACGTGCGCTATGGAGCCATACGCTACACCACCAACGCTATGGGCCTGCGGTCCCCGGGACTCGGGCGCAAGCGTGGCCGGCGCGTGCTGCTCATTGGCGATTCCGTGATCAACGGCGGGCAGCAGACCACACAGGACAGTCTGGCCAGCTCCGTCGCAGCAAGGGGAAGCGGCGTTGAACTGATCAACCTGAGCGCCGGCAGCTGGGGGCCCGACAATGCCATGGCCTGGATCCGTGCGCATGGCCTGTTGGAAGCGGATGGTGCCATCATCGTGCTCAGCAGCCATGACGCCTATGACCGCATGACCTTCGAGCCGGTTGTGGATGTGCATCCCTCCTATCCCTCCAAGCCACCCGCATCAGCGCTCGGCGCAGCAATAGCGCACGCGATCCACACTTCGTGGGGACAGGTGCAAGCGCCGCGTAAACGAGGACCGTTCGTTGAGGGCTGGCGGGCACTGCGTGACACCATGCTCAACGCGGACATTCCCCTCACGCTGATGCTGCACGCCGAGCTGGGTGAACTGGCGATGCGGCATTACGATGAACGTGGACAACGCATTCTGGACTCCCTGCGCACATGGGGAACGCCCGTGGTGGAACTGCTGCAGCACATGGACAGCAGCATGTACACCGACCGGATCCACCTGAACGACCGCGGCCAGGCCCAACTGGCCGCACTTATCACCCAGGAACTGGGGCGCATGGCGGACCGGAGTAACTTCGACCATGGTCCGGCCGCACACACCCGCTGAGCTCCTGGAGCACATGGAGCGGATGCCGCTCATCGATGTGCGCTCACCCGCGGAGCATGCCCATGGCCACATTCCGGGCAGTGTGAATGTGCCGCTGTTCACGGATGCGGAACGCGCCGAGGTGGGCACCTGCTACAAGCAGCGTGGCCGGGATGAGGCCGTGCTGCTCGGACTTCGGCTGGTCGGCCCCCGGCTGGGCGAGCTCGTTGAAACAGCCCGTGCAGTGGCGAAGGACGGACGCGTCGCAGTGCACTGCTGGAGGGGCGGCGAACGCAGTGCCAGCGTGGCCTGGCTGCTGGACAAGGCGGGGTTTGATGAAGTCCTCACCCTGCGCGGCGGCTACAAGGCCTTCCGCGGCCATGCGGCAGGGCGATTCGCACTTCCATGGGACCTGCGCGTTCTGGGCGGATATACGGGTAGCGGTAAGACCGAACTCCTGCAACACCTGCGCAACCTGGGCCAGCAGGTGGTGGACCTCGAGGGCCTCGCCGAGCACAAGGGGTCGGCATTCGGGGCCCTGGGCCAAAAACCGCAACCGTCCACCGAGCATTTCGAGAACCTGCTCTGGGATGCGCTCGGCGGGGTGGACCCCTCCAGACCGGTGTGGGTGGAGGACGAGAGCCTGATGATCGGCAGGGTGCGCATCCCAGAGGCCTTTTTCCTCCGCATGCGTTCCGCCGGCCTCCTGTTCGTGGACATGCCCATGGAGGACCGCGTGGAACGACTGGTGCGGGATTATGGTCCCACGCCGGTCGAAGAACTGCGCGAGCCCGTTCTGCGCATCCAGAAGCGGCTCGGCCCCCAGCATTGCAAGGCTGCCTTGGAGGCCCTGGACCGGGGTGACCTGGCGGAAGTGGCACGCATCACGCTGCGTTACTACGACAAGGCCTATCTCCGCGGCGCGGCGGCGCGCGAACCAGGACGCACCACGACCATCGAGGCGCGTGGTGGCGATCTTCGCGCCCTTGCCCAACAACTCGCGCACCATGCCGACATCTCCGGCACCGCTTGAAAGCCCCATCAGGCTCACCACATTCAGTCACGGATCGGGCTGCGGCTGCAAGCTGGCTCCCGACCTCCTCGATCGCATCCTGCGGAGTGACAAGGCGCCAATGGCGGACCTCCGGCTGCTGGTCGGGAATGAAACCAAGGACGATGCCGCCGTCTTCGCACTTTCCGGGGACATCAACCTCGTGAGCACGGTGGACTTCTTCACCCCCATCGTGGATGATGCCCGGACCTTCGGCCGTGTGGCGTCGGCCAACGCCCTGAGCGATGTGTATGCGATGGGCGGCACCCCCCTGTTCGCCCTCGCGGTACTGGGGTGGCCGGCGGACAAACTGCCGCCAGAAATGGCCGCGCTCGTGCTCGAAGGCGCACGCGATACCTGTGCGGAAGTTGGCATCACGCTCGCTGGTGGTCACAGCATCGATGCACCGGAACCCTTCTTCGGCCTTTCGGTCACTGGCCGGGTCGTGCACGCCGAACTGAAACGGAACAACGGCGCGCGACCCGGCGACCTGCTGATCCTCACCAAACCCATCGGTACCGGCGTACTTGCCACGGCGCTCAAGCGCGGCAAGCTCGAGGACGACCTCCTGAAGCAGCTTACCGACCAGCTGGTCACGATCAACCGCGCAGGTGCGACAGTCGCCCGTTGCAGCGGGGTCCACGCCATGACCGATGTGACGGGATTCGGCCTGCTCGGGCATCTCTGGGAGATGTGCGATGCATCGCGCTGCGCCGTTGAGCTCGCCTGGGACCATGTACCCGTGCTGCAGGGCGCCCGTGAGCTTGTGGGACAGGGCGTTTACGCCGATGGCGGAATGCGCAATTGGAGGTCCGTACATCCCCATGTGCAAGGGGCATCCACCATGGAGCGCATGATACTGGGTGCGGACCCGCAGACGAACGGCGGCCTCCTGATCGCCGTGGACCCGGCGGACAGTGATCAGGTCCGCTCGCTGCTTGCCAGCATGGCATCGGCGGGCGTGGTCATTGGGAAATTCACCAGCGACGAACCCCGCATCTTCGTTGCATGACATCGAAGCTTTCCAACCATTCGTCTAATATCTCTGGCTTCATTCTTTGGTTTTCCGGTAAAATTGACCCGACAACGTAGGCATCAACCTTCCACATCCCGAACTGAAATGGCTCAAAAACGCTTTACGGAAAAGGATATCGACGAGCTGCTTACACAGTATCAAGGAGAACGACGCAGACTTGCTTTCCAACTCGAAGGTGTAAAAAAAGCCATACAGGAACTTCGCTCCTTACGTACTGGCAAACCCGTCCCCACGAAAACTTCGAAAGCGACCAAGGCCACCCGGACACGCACGGCAACGAAGCGCAAACGCAAGCCAGGACGCCGGAAGAAGCGGACGCTGAAGGGCGGCGGATATCGGCTGAGCGGCTGGGACAATGCGATCATCCAGGCCATCACCGGAGCGAATAAAATGCTCACGAAGCAGGTGCTGCTCGACCAGGTGACGAAATGGGCGGCGAAAAACGAGCCGAAGACCAATGCCGCGGAAGTGGAGGTGAAATTGACGCGCTCCTTGCAGAAGCTGAGCGGACGCCGGGGCATGTTGGGCACCTACCGCACCGGCCTGCAGCGTGGATACCATTACGGCCTGAAGGACTGGTTCTTCAAGAGCACGGGCAAGCTGCGGCCCTCGCACCTCGACAAGCTCGTCATCGCGCGCTGAACGCGGTTCGATACGAAAAAAGGCGGCCAAGGCCGCCTTTTTTCGTTGACGGCATTTCCGGGTGACCGCATGGCCGGCCGTGGCAGGGCGCGATAGTTTTACTATCATATATAAAAGCCATATTGGCATGAACAGTAGTGCTGGCATGCATGTTGCCCGTACAAGAATCACCCCATCCGCATCATGCAACGTCTCGCACAACTCGACATGCACGTCCAGGAGCGGGTTTTCCTAAAGGACCCGTCGACCACGGAGCTTGGACGCCGCATCGTGGAGCACGCCATCCTCCTCATCGACCACCGCTGAGAGCTCCCTTTACCGGTATTTCGAGAACAAGCACCTGCTGCTGGTCTACCTGACGGGATGGTATTGGAGCTGGCGCGAGTACAAGCTGGTGTTCGACACCGCGAACATCAGCAGCGCACCGGAGCGCCTTGAGCGTGCGATACGCTCACTGTCCGCGCCCGTGGAGGAGCGCGGTGCCTTCGCTCACGTGGACCTCCGCGCACTTTACCGCAT
>CAZUNW010000016.1:0-3615 GCA_964621425.1 uncultured Chryseobacterium sp.
CGCTGGGGTTGCTGCCGAAGTCGGGCTCGGTGAGGCCGAAGCAGCCGATCTTCCTCCCTTGCACCATGTCCGGCAGCCACTTCTTCTTCTGCTCCTCGCTGCCGTACTTCCAGATGGGGTACATGGCCAGCGAACCCTGCACGCTGCAAAGGCTGCGGAGGCCGCTGTCGCAGCGCTCGATCTCCTGCATGATCAGGCCGTAGCTGATCTGGTCCAGCCCGGGGCCGCCGTACTGCTCGGGCACGAAGGGGCCAAAGGCGCCGATCTCCGCCAGCCCAGGAATGATGTCCTTGCTGAATTCCGCCTTCTCGAAGCGCTCCTCGATCACGGGTTTGAGGTGCTTGCTCACGTGCTTGCGCGCCGTGTCGCGGATCAGCTTCTGCTCCTCGGTGAGGAGTTCGTCCACCAGGTAGTGGTCGTGGTGCTGGAACAGATCGGTGGCTGCCTTGGGTGCGGCGGTGCTGGTGCTCATGCGGTTGGCGTTCGGTGTGCCGGGCTGGCGGTGCAAAAGTAGCATGGTGGGCCGCGCCCTGCCCGGTACCTTTGCCCGCTTCCATGGGCGAGCTGCGTACACACGACCCTCTGAGCGCCGACTGGGTGCTTGTCGTACTGCTGCTGGTGGCGGTGCAGCTGGCTTGGACCAACGTGGCTTCGCCGAAGAAGTGGGCCGTGATGCTGGAGGGGGCCTTCCGAGCGCGCATCAGCCGGCGCAGCCTGCGGGAGGACATCGACCTGCAGGACCGCTCGATGCTGGGTCTGCTCTCGGCCCTGCTGGCGGGCACCGCACTCTTCCTGCATGAGGCTCTTGTCCTGCGCGAACTCCTGCTCCCCGGCCTGCTCTCGTTCATCCTTGTATTCCTGTCGCTCGCGGCGCTCCTTCTGGTCCAGGTGTTCCTGTTGCGCGCCATCGCCTGGTTGTTCCAGGGTGACGGGGGCCTGTTCGAGTACACGCGCGCGCTCGTACTCAATCACCTTGTACTGGGGGCCGCCCTCCTGCCGGTGGCCGCACTGGTGGCCTACCGCCCGGGGATCAGGGAGGAGCTGGTGGTGGTGGGCGCCTGCATCGCGGCCGTGGTGGTGCTGATCAGGTGGGGTCGGGCCGTGCTCATCGGCCTGTCCGAGGGGGTCCCGCTCCGGCACATTTTCCTCTACCTTTGCACCGCGGAGATCCTGCCGGTGCTGCTCGCGCTTCGCCCCCTGGGCCACGCCGGTACTTCCGTCGATCACCTCCCCTAATCGAGCGGCCTTGAAGATCAAGTCCATCCTCGTTTCGCAGCCGGAGCCAACGGACGTAAAGTCCCCGTACCATGAACTGGCGCGGAAGTACGGGCTGAAGATCGATTTCCGCCCCTTCATCAAGGTGGAGGCCGTACCGGCGCAGGACTTCCGCCAGGACCGCATCAATGTGATGGACCACACGGCCGTGGTGCTCACGAGCCGCAACGCTGTGGACCACTTCTTCCGCATGTGCAAGGAGCTCCGCCTCACCGTGCCGGAGTCCATGAAGTACTTCTGCGTGAGTGAGAGCGTGGCGTATTACGTGCAGAAGTACATCGTGTATCGCAAGCGCAAGGTGTTCATCGGGAAGAACACCTTCCACGACCTGCTGGACGTCATCAAGAAGCACAAGGAAGAGACCTTCCTGGTCCCGTGCAGCGACATCCAGAAGGCGGAGATCCCGGCGTTGCTGGATAAGTCCGGCGTCAAGTACACCAATGCGGTTTTCTACCGCACGGTGGCCAGTGACCTGAGCGACCTGAAGAACTTGAAGTACGACATGCTCGTGTTCTTCAGTCCGGCGGGGATAGAGAGCCTGTTCAAGAACTTCCCCAAGTTCGACCAGGGTGGTACTGTCATCGCCGCCTTCGGCCCCACCACCAGCAAGGCCGTTCGTGACGCCGGGCTGCGGCTCGACATCGAGGCGCCGATGCCAGAGGCCCCCAGCATGACGGGAGCCATCGAGCTCTACATCAAGAAGCTCGGCAAGAAGAAATAGGCCCTTTCGCGGGCCAAGGGCCCGTGATGGAGGGTCGCGCACGCGGGCATGGAGCGGCACACCTTTCCCAAACAGGAACGCCTGCGCAACAGGCCCAGCCTGCAGCGCCTGGTGGATGAGGGTCGTTCCGTGCATGAGCCCCCCTTCCGGCTGACCGGCCTTCACATGGCCCTGGACGCGCCGGTGCCCGTGCAGGTGGCATTCGCCGTGCCCAAGCGCAACGTACCGCGCGCGGTGGACCGCAACCGCATCCGGCGGCGCATGCGCGAGGCCTACCGCCGCAACAAGCACGTCTACCACGCCCGCCTGGTGCAAGGCGGCCGCCAGTGCGCGCTGCTTTTCGTGCTCCAGGGCCGCAGCCTGCCCGGCTACAAGGATGTGGAGCGCAAAATGATCCGTGCGCTCGACCGTTGGTTCAAGGAGCATGGCTAGGCTGTTCACCCTGTTGTTCGTCGCCCTGATCCGCGTCTACCAACGCGCCATCTCGCCGCTCTTCCCCGGGGTGTGCCGGTACACGCCCACCTGCAGCGCCTACGGTGTCGAGGCCCTCCAGCGCCACGGGCCCTGGCGCGGCGGCCTGCTCACCCTGAAGCGCATCCTATCTTGTCATCCCTGGGGTGGCCACGGCCACGACCCGGTGCCCTAACGACATCCCGCATCCATGAAGTCCCACCGCGCCCCCCGCCTGCGCAACTGGATCATCGGCGGTGCCCTGGCCGCCTCCGGCGCCATCACCCTGGCCGCCGGAGACAACTACTTCGAGATCTCCAAGAACCTGGAGATCTTCACCGAGCTGTACAAGGAGCTCAACGTCTACTATGTGGAGGACACCAGGCCTGGCACCCTGATGAAGACGGGCATCGATGCGATGCTCGCCTCCCTGGACCCATACACGCAGTACATTCCGGAGAGCGACATCGAGGAGTACCGCTTCCAGACCACGGGCCAGTACGGTGGCATCGGCGCGCTGATCAAGCCCTATGGCGAGGGCCGGATGGTGGTGAGCGAGCCCTACGAGGGTTTCCCCGCCGCCCGTGCAGGCATCTGGGCCGGAGACGAGATCCTGGAGGTGGACGGCCGGAAGGTGGCCGGCATGGGCACCGAGGAGGTGAGCAAGCTGCTGAAGGGTCAGGCCGGCACCCCGGTGCGCGTGCTGCTGCGCAGGGGTGATGCTCCCGCCGCGGAGCATGAGCTCACGCGGGAGGAGATCAAGATCCCGGATGTACCCTACAAGGGCATTGTGGACCAGGCCAACATGGTCGGCTACATCAAGCTGAACAGCTTCACGCAGACGGCCAGTGGCGATGTGCGTGCAGCGATGAAGCAGCTGCGTGAGCAGGGTGCGCGCAAGCTCATCCTTGACCTGCGGGGCAACGGTGGCGGCCTCCTGCGTGAGGCGGTGAACATCGTGAACCTGTTCGTTCCCAAGAACGAGCCCGTGGTGGAGACGAAGGGCCGGATCGCCGAGTGGGACAAGAGCTACCGCACGCTCAGCGATGCGGAGGACGCCACCATCCCGCTGGTGGTGCTCGTGGATGGCGGATCGGCCAGTGCCAGCGAGATCGTGAGCGGGGCCCTGCAGGATCTGGACCGTGCGGTGATCGTGGGGGAGCGCACCT
>CAZUNW010000016.1:3625-15924 GCA_964621425.1 uncultured Chryseobacterium sp.
TTCGGCAAGGGCCTGGTCCAGCAGACGCGCGACCTGTTCTACAACAGCAAGCTCAAGGTCACCGTGGCCAAGTACTACATCCCCAGCGGCCGCTGCATCCAGAAGCTGGATTACGCCCAGCGTGACAGCAGCGGCAAGGCCACCCTGCTCACCGACACCTCGCAGGTGGCCTTCAAGACGCGCAACGGCCGCACCGTGTATGACGGCCGCGGCATCCTGCCGGACGTGGCCGTCACTGAGCCCGAGCTGGCCAAGGTGGTGGGCGGCCTTTATGCGGAGGACATCCTGTTCGATTTCGCCACCGAGTATCGCCGCACACATGACAGCATCGGTGCGCCCGAGGCGTTCCGCATCAGCGACGAGCTCTACGGCCGGTTCACCGCGTTCGCCCGGGCCCGCAGCTTCAGCTATGACACCGAGAGCATGGAGGCCTATTCCAAGCTCGAGGAGGTTGCCCGCAAGGAGCGCTATTACGGCCACGCCGAGCGTGCGTTCGAGGAGCTCAAGCGCGAGCTCATGCCCGACCCCTCCGAGGAGCTGGACCTGTTCCGCCCGGACGTGGAGGCGATGCTCGGCAACGAGATCGTGTCGCGCTACCACCTGCAGACGGGCCGTGCGAAGGCCTCCCTGGTCTCCGATCCGTGCGTTCAGGCCGCGGTGAAGGTGCTCTCCGACGGCAGCTACGACGGCATACTTGGTGCTCGAACGCGCTGATCACGTGCCCGGGGCATGAGCGAAGGGAGCCCGCAGGTGGTCTGGCTGAGGCGCTTCGCGACCGTGCGCATGGCCGGTCTCTTCATCACGGCCGCTGCTCTCCCTTGGAACAACGTCCTCGTCAGCAACGGGCAGATCCTGATGCTGGTCGGCTGGTTCGGCGAGGGCCTGGCGCTTGGTGAGCTCGGCCGGCGGTTCCGCGTGGCCTTCTCCGGCCCGTGGTCGCTCGCCTTTATCGGTTACTTCCTGCTGCACCTCGCCGGCGTCGCCTGGTCCTCAGACCTGGAGTGGGCGCTCGATCTCTGCCGCATCCTGCTCCCCGTGTTGGTGTTCGGCCTGGTGCTGTCCACGGCGCCACCCCTTGGTGAACGGGCCATCAATGCGGTGCTGCGCACGGGTGCATGGAGTGTGGTATTGAGCACCGTGGCCTGCCTGCTGCTCGCGGGCGACATGCTGCTGGTGGGCGATCACCGGGCGACAAGCTTGTTCATCAGCCACGTGCGACTGGGCCTCCTGCTCGCATTGGCCATCAGTGTGTTCCTGGTGGACCGCCCGCTACAGCGCTGGTTGCGCTGGCTTCACCTGGCCGGCGCCGCCTGGGCATTCTTCTTCCTGGTCCGGACGGGCAGCTTCAGTGGCATCGCAGCCCTGTCGTCCGCCCTGTTCGTGCTTGCATGGCGCGCCGTGCAGGGCCTGCGTCCGCTGGTGTGCTGGTCGCTGCGTACGGCGCTTACCGCGGTGCCCGTTGGTGCCGCCCTCCTCCTGGCCTCAGCCTTGTATGCGCCACCGCCGCAACCCGTCGATCCCCGCACACTGGACATGCACAGTGCGGGCGGCGAGCCCTACTACCACGACCTTCAGGCCCCTCTGGCAGAGAACGGCCACCCCGTGTGGCTGTACGTGGCCGATGAGGAACTGGAGCGCGGTTGGGAACGGCGCAGCCGGGTCGGCTTCCGTGCGCGCGATGCCCGCGGATATGCGCTCCGCGGGACCTTGGTGCGCTACATGGCGAGCCGCGGTCTGCGGAAGGACTCTTTGGGCCTGCTGGCGCTCACCGATGAGGATGTGCGTCGCATCGAGCAGGGCATGACCAGCATCCGCACCGGGCGTGAACCCCTTCTCATCACACGCCTCGCGCAGTTGCGCGGGGAGCTGCCGCGCTACCGGCTAACGGGGGATCCGAACGGTCACAGCCTCACGATGCGCCTGGAGCATTGGCGTGCGGGGTGGTGGATCGCCCGCCGGCACCTGATTGCCGGCGTCGGTACGGGCGATACGCGCCCCGCGTTCGAGAGCGCCTACCGCGCGATTGGGAGCCGGCTGGCCCCGGCCTGGCGCAACCGGGCGCACAACACCTACCTCACGGTGCTCATCAGCTTCGGCATACCGGGTCTGCTCCTCGCGTTGTTCTGCTGGACCGCGCCGGTGGTGGCCTATCGTGCCTGGCGGCATCCCGCATTCGCTCCCTGGGCCGCGATCCTGCTGGTGTCCTTCATCACCGAGGACACGCTGGAAACACAGACCGGGGCGACGTTCTACGCGCTGTATGCCGCGCTCTTCGTGTTCGGCGCGCGCTGGATCAATGCGCAGGTCCTTCCTCCCATAGCAGCGCGGCCACCCGTTCCGGGGTGATCCGCGTGATGCAGTCGCACGGCTCTCCGGCAGCACAGGACGGGCAGAGCGGATCGTGCACCAGGGCCTGTGCACGCGGGCCGATGGGGGCCCAGCGCCCCGGATGGATGGGACGTCGCGGTGCGAACAGGCCGATGGCCCTGATCCCGCTGGCGGCTGCGATGTGCAGCGGACCCGTGCTCGCGGCGACCAGGGCCGCGGCTCCACCGATCAGGGCCATGAGCTGGTCCAGGTCGAGCAGACCACCCGCGTCCAGGGCAAGGGGGTGGTCCAGGGGGAGGTGCGGGCGGTAGGCCTCCGCCTCTGCGGCGGTGCCCGTCACCACGGTGCGGCGCCCGGCCTCATGCAGCATGTGCATGAGCACGGCGAAGTTGGGCAGGCCCCATTCAACGGCGCTCCCGCGTGAACCCGGATGGAGGATCACGCTTCCGGTGGCGTGGTCGCCCAGGCGTGCGGGCAGGAGGGATGACGGCGGGGGCATGAACCCCCCCAGTGCCGCCGCCCGCTGCAGGTCCGGTACCTGGGCCACCCCGAACGGACGCAGCAGCAGCGTGTTCAGCTGGGCCTCATGCAACGCACTGCGCCGCCTGCTGAAGTGCACACGGTGGGTGCAGGTGGTCCAGTGCCACCAGCGGTGCGAGGTCCCCACGCGCATGGGGATCCGGGCGCTCCGGGCCCAGCCGGCCATATCCCGTTCAGGGAACACGTGCACCAGGGCATCGGCATGCTCTTCACGCAGCAGGGCGACAGCGTCACCCCTGCGCATTTGTTCCAGCGTGAGCACCCGGTCCACGTGCCGGCACCGTCGCAGGAGGGGCGAGGTGTACTCGCGGCCGATGAAGGTGATGCGCACCCCGGGGTGCCGCTCCTTCAGCAGTCCCGCCATGGGCAAGGTGAGCATCACGTCGCCAATGCTGTCCGTGCGGCTCAGCACAACGTGTTCAAGCCGCTCCATCCCTTCCCAGTGCATGGAGTTTGGCATACTTCAACCGTACGGCCCGTGCGCTCAACAGGGCGATGTGCCAGCCAGCCGCACCATCCAGGAAACCCGCCTGCAGCACGTAGCCCTGGATGAACTTGGCCACGGGCGACAGCCACCGTTTGACCGCTCCGGCGCGGCGACCGGTGAGGTGCATGGCCTGCGCATGCAGCGTGCTGTAGCGTTCGATCCTTTCCCGGTGTGATGCGAGGGTCGGGTAGCTGTAGTGCAGCAGGTCGCCGCTCAGGTGCTGTTCGGTCACCCCTGGCGCCAGTTCGAGCACCTCGTGAACATGGTCGCCGGTCCACCGCGCACGATCCTTCGGGAACAGGCGGGTCTTCGTATCGGGGTACCATCCGCCGTGCCGCACCCAGGTGCCGCAGTAGTTGGTGAGGCGGTCCATGCGGTAGGCGCCCTGGAGGCCGGCCTTCACCGCCTCCTGTATGGCGGCGGCCAACTCTGGAGAGGGCACCTCGTCCGCGTCCATGGAGAGGATGTAAGGCCCCTGCGCCAGACCGTTGGCGAAGTTCTTCTGGTCGCTGTAGTTGGTCCAGGGCCTCACCACTACTCGCGCGCCATGCCCTGCGGCGATGCGAGCGGTGGCATCGGTGCTTTCAGCGTCCACCACGACCACCTCGTCCACCAAGCCGTGCAGGCCGGTGAGGCAGCGACCGATGTTGGCCTCCTCGTTGTGTGTGATGATGACCGCGGAGATGCCCATCGGGCGGAAGTTAGCCGTCACCAGGGCGAGCGGCCGCCTCAGTGCGCCACCACCAGGCGGCCACGGGCAACCTCTCGTCCGTCCTGAAGGGCCCGGAACAGGTAGAGTCCTTCGGCGAGCCGTGCGGTCCCGACCGTGATGAGGCCGTTGGATGCGCGCCGTTGCTCCACCACGCGCCCGGCGTTGTCCACCAGTTGGAGGGAAAGGTCCCCGTTCGCACCATGCAAGAGGAACTGGACCTCCTGGTCGGCCGGGTCGGGGAAGTGATCCACGAACACGCCCGGGGAGGCTTCGTTGATGCCTGTGTTGGCGTCGGCGAGCGTCACGCAGTAGTCCTCCGTCTCGCCGTAGTCATAGCCATCATCACAGCCGCTGGTGGCGGCTTGATCGAAGACCATGATCACGCGCAGGCGGGTGCTGCCCGTTGCGGCCCATGCGGGGATCGTGATGGTGCCGGTGACGTTGCCGTTGGCCACCGGTGAGGTGAACAGCAACTCACCCGCCGTGGAGAACGCCCCGTCATGGTCCAGGTCCATCCACACGGTGAAGAGCTCATCGAAAGCGAAGCCGGCGTAGGCCGGGGTGAGGGAGATGGTGTATGTGCCGCCCAGGTTCAGCAGGGTGGTCTGGGTCGTGTAGTCGCCGTAGCCTCCGTCCGATCCGGTAGTGTTGTTGATGCCCGCGAGGGACACGTTCGCGATCCATTCCTCGCTGGCGTCAGCGCTCTCCGAAGGGCAGTAGGCGTTGTCCACGCATGCTCCGCAACCGGTGGTTTGCACGCTCACGGTAGCCCCCCATGGGGTGGGCACGCCGTTGCATACGGTACGGATCCGCGCGTCGTAGCCGGTGCAGGGGGACAGGCCGGTGAGGTCGAAGCTGGTGGTGGTGATGCCGGTGTAGCTCGTCCAGTTCCCGGCACCGGCAGGGCTTACCTCCACCTCGTAGGCTGCTGCCGCGAGCACGGGTGCCCAGCTGATCGTGGCTCCGGTTCCGGTGGCCGCGTCAACCTCGGCATTGCCGGGGGGGGCGCAGCAGCCCTCGGTGGTCCAGCTGAAGGTGGCGCTGGGTTCGCTGGTGAGCGTGTCGCACTGCACCAGCACCTGGAACTCATAGGGCGTGCACGGCGTGAGGCCCGAGGCCGCGGTGGAGTTGGTTAGCAGGCCAGTAATGGTGGTCCAGGCGGATGTGCCCACCGGGCGGTACTGCACGGTGGTGGTGCCCTGGCCGGAGATGGACCAGGAGAGGGTCGTCTCCCCGATGGCGGTATTCACCGTGTTCAGGTCATAGGGGGCCGGGCAGGGGCCGCAGTCGGCGAGGATCGCCTGCAGGCTGTTGAACGCATTGATGCGCCCACCGGTCACAGTATTCCCCGGCAGGTTGCCCACCTGGTCCACTCCCTCGAACAATTTGTCGCGCACCAGCAGGGCCGCGGCCTCCGGATCGGCCAGTGCCAGTCCGGCCAGGGTGGCGCAGGGTGCGCTATACATCAGGGCGATCACCCCGGCGGTGAGGGGGCTGGCGAAGCTGGTGCCGCTCGTGCTGCCGCTTCCACCGCCGATGTTGGTGGTCACCACGTTCTCGCCGGGAGCGCCCACGTCGATGGTGGTCGCGCCGTATCCGCTGAACGTGCGCAGGTCGTTGCTATTGGTCGCGGTCACGCTGACCATGAAGGGGCTCGGGCACGCCGTGGGGAGGTCGCCCTCCACATCGATGTTGATGTTCTGGTTGGCTGTGGCCCCGCAATTGAGTACGCCCGCGGTGCCCAGCGTGTCGTACATGGCGCACCACAGCGGTGCATCGGCGGGGTCGCCGAAGTCGATGCCCCAGCTGGCGTTGGTGGCCACCACGAAGGCGCCCTTGTTGCCGCCGGTCTGGTTGTATTGGCGGCGCATCACGAGGGGATAGGTGTAGCTGGCGATGACCTGTGCCTCACTGACGCCCTGGCGCGTCACCACCATCATTTTCACGTTCCAATTGGCCCCGCTCACGGAGGTGCTGTTATTGCCCTTGGCGCCGATCATGCCGGCCACCTGGGTCCCGTGGCTGCCACCGTAGACGTTGTCGTTGCCGGCAGCCGGGTTCCAGCCGCGGAAATCGTCCACATAGCCGTTGCCATCGTTGTCCACCCCGTCGCTGGGGATCTCCAGGTAGTTGAACCACGCATTGCCGACCAGGTCAGGGTGGGGCAGGTTAGCGTTCTCGATGATGCACACCACGATGGTGTCTCCCGCTGCGGTGACGCCCCCGGTGGTGATGTCCCAGGCGAGATCGCTGTCGATGTCCGCATCGTTCGGGTTCACGTGGTGCCATTGCTGCCCGAACTGTGGATCATTGGGCACGGTGCGGTCGGTCACCACGTGGTTGTTCTGTGCCAGCTGGGTGGCGCTGTGACGTTGCACGGCACGCAGCATCACCAGCTGGGGCAGCGCGGGCTGGTCGTAGTGAAGGAGCCAGGTACGCATGGGTGCGCTCACTTCCTCGATCACGCGCAACCCGGTGGGCAGGCCGTCCACCACCCGCAGGTCGTTCGCGATGGTCGCTGCATCCGCCCCGTGCTGCAGCATCACCAGCACGTCACCGGGCAGGTAGGCGGGCTGACCGCTCTGGGCCATCGTGGCGGTTGTCAAACACAGGGCGAGGGCTGGGAGGGGGAACAGGTTCTTCATGCTGGATGCGGTTCCGGTGCAAAGGTACCGGTCCCGGTGGAGAGAACATCGCAGAGGTGCCGCGGGATCGCGCCCTTGTGCCGTACACCTTTGGAAGGCCGCCATCAACCCTGCACGAACACGCGCTTCACACGCTGGCTTACCGCCGTCAGCGCCTCGTACGGGATCGTACCCATGTCCCGCGCATGCTCCTGGATCGGTCGTTCCGGGCCGAAGACGACGACCGGGTCGCCCGGCCGGCAGGTGATCCCTGTGACATCCACCATGCACATGTCCATGCAGATGCCGCCCACGAAGGGTGCGGGGGACCCGGCGATGTGCACGTGTCCCACGCCATTGCCCAATGCGCGGAACAGGCCGTCCGCATAGCCGATGGGCAGCACGGCGATGCGCTGTGGGCTCGTTACGCGGTGCCGCCGGCCGTAGCCCACGGACGACCCTGCGGCCACCTCCTTCACCTGGGCGATGGTGGTAAGCAGGCGCGCAGCGGGGCGAAGCGCGGTTGTGCTGGCGGCATCATGGCCCACGCCGTGCAGGCCGATCCCCGGCCGCACAAGGTCCAGGTGGGCCTCCGGGAACCGGCTGATGGCGGCCGAGTTGGCCATGTGGCGCCGCGGCCGATGGTCCAGCACCCCGTCAACGCGGTCGCCGGCGGTCATGAAGCGCGCGAGCTGCGCACGGCTGAAGTCGTCGTGTGCGGGGTCCTCGCTGGCTGCGAAGTGGCTGAACATGGTCGAGATACGCAGGAAGGGGGCATTGCTCAGTGCCTCCAGGGCGGGTTCCAGGTGCTCGGGGTCAAAGCCCAGCCTGTGCATGCCGGTGTCGATCTTCAGGTGCACCGGCGGGGCATCGGCATGGGCGGCGGCGTGGGCGATGGCCGCGTGGAGGGATCGCAGGTCATAGATCACCGGCTCCAGGCGGAACCGCTGCATCACCTCGTGCGGCACGGGTTCGGGGTTCATCACCAGTATGGGCAGGTCTATGCCCTCCTGCCGCAGGGCGATGCCTTCGTCGGCATAGGCGACCCCGAGCATGTCCACCCGTTCGTAGGCGAACAGCCGGGCCAGTTCCGTGGCACCGCTGCCGTAGCCGAAGGCCTTCACCATGGCAAGCACGCCGGTACCGGGCCGCAGCCGGGCGCGCATCTGATTCAGGTTGTGGCGCACCGCCTCCAGGTCGATCTCCAGCACGGTGCCGTGCACCTGGCGCTGCCAGCGTTCCACCACGCGTTCAAGCCCCTGGCTGCGCGCGCCCTTCACCAGCACCGCGGCACCCTGAAGCTCTTCGATGCGCACGGCGGCCAGTAGTTCGTCCGCATCGGCGAAGAAGCGGGCCTGTTCGCCGAAGCGATGCGCGTGTGCGGCCAGTTCGGACCCCACTCCCAGCAGCCGGTGCACCCCGGCGTGCCGCAGCGCGCCAGCCACCCGCTCGTACAGCGTACCCGCGGGCTCCCCGCTCTCGCGGATGCCGCCCAGCACCACGATGCGTTCGCGGCCGGTCGCGTGCGTGGCCAGGTGGTCCAGGGCGATGGCGAGGGAGGTCGTGTCATTGCTGTACGCATCGTTGATCAGCAGGCTGTCATGCACGCCGTCGAGCAGTTCCAGCCGCATGGCCACCGGATGGAGCAGGGGCATGTGCGTGCGTATCCACTCCAAGGACCGACCCATGTGCAGCAGCAGCGTCACGCAGGTCATGGCGTTGGACACGCTGGCATGGTCATCGAAGGGCAGGAGGAAGGCAGCCTCCTCCGCGCCATGTGCGATGGAGAGCCGGAGACCGCCGTCCACGCGCTCCTCGCGCAGCAGCCTTACAAAGGCCGAGCCGGTGCGTGACCAGGTGCGCACCAGCAGGTGCCGGTCCAGGCCCGCCTCCTTCACGGCGGCCGTCAGCACGGTGTCATCTCCCGGATGGATCAGCACCTGCGCATCGCGGAACAGGTTGAGTTTCTCAAGCGCCTTGGCCCGGTCATCGGCGAAATTCTCCCCGTGTGCCGGGCCCAGCGCGGTGAAGACCCCGATCGTCGGTCGAATGACCGCGCGCAGGCGCTCCATTTCCCCGGGCTTGCTGATGCCAGCCTCGAAGACCCCCAGGGTGTGTGCGTCGCGCATCCCCCAGACGCTCAAGGGCACACCCACCTGGCTGTTCCAGCTTCCCGGGCTGCGCGCGATGTGCTCTTCCCGCGCGAGCAGCTGCCCGAGCCATTCCTTCACGATCGTCTTGCCATTGCTGCCCGTGATGCCGATGACCGGTGCGTGGAAGTGGCCGCGGTGCCATGCGGCCATGCGCTGCAGCGCCTCCAGTGTGTCGGGCACCGTGATCGTGTTGATGCGGTCGCGGAGCCCTTCGGGGACCGGTGCGCTCACCAGGGCGTTGCGCACGCCAAGGGAGATGAGGTCGGCCAGGTAGCGGTGCCCGTCGTGGCGTTCCCCGCGCAGGGCGACGAAGAGCGTGCCCTGGCCCGGTATCGCCTTGCGGGAGTCGGTGGCCAGGTCCGTGATGGCCTCATCACCCAGGGGGGCGTACAACGTCCCGCCCACGGCGGTGGCGATGCGGCTGAGGAGGTGCGGTCCGCTCATCGGGGAAGGGTCGCGCCTCCCTCGCCCGTCCGGGCGCTATCGAAGCAGCCCCGGCAAAGCGGCACGTAGCTGTCGGTCTCGCCCAGGTGGATGAGGTCGGTGCTTGCGTGGGTGCGGTGGCTGAAGGTGGCCAGCTGCCCGCAGTGCACGCAGATGGCGTGCACCTTGGTCACGTGTTCGGCGATGGCCATCAGGTGCGGCATGGGTCCGAAGGGTCTGCCCTGGAAGTCCATGTCGAGGCCCGCGGCGATCACGCGAACGCCCGCACGGGCCAGTTGCTCGCAAACGAGCGGCAGCCCCTCATCGAAGAACTGCGCCTCATCGATCCCCACCACATCGATGTCCGATGCGAGCAGAAGCAGGTTGCTGCTGTTGGGAACGGGCGTGCTGCGTATGCTGGTCGCATCATGGCTCACCACCTCGTTGTCCGCGTAGCGAATATCCACACTGGGCTTGAAGATCTCCACGTTCTGCCGCGCGAATTCAGCACGTCGCAGCCGGCGGATCAATTCCTCGGTCTTCCCGCTGAACATGGACCCGCAGATCACTTCGATCCAGCCCTTGCCGGGGGCGTGGTTGCGTACGCGTTCCAGGAACATCGCGGCGGGGCCTTGCGGGGCGGGAGGTGCGGGGATTTTGCACCCCGGCACGAAAATAGGCATCTTCGCCAAGGATCTGAGCCCATGAGCACGGCGGATGACAAGCGCTTCAAGCGGATCCAGGACCTGGTGAAGGCGTTGGCCGAGGCGGAGCGGTCCCTTGAAAAGGGGGCCTTGAGCGTGGCCGCGCTGGAGCGGGCCTGTGATGACGCGCGGGAACTCTATGAACGACTTGTGGTGCTGCGCCACAAGGCGCGTGAAGGGGACCGGCCGCAGCCTGCGGCGCCAGCCCTAGCGATGGCTGCCGAGCCCCCGCCTGCCCCCCTGGATGCGACCAAGCCCCCGCCCGCCGCTGCATCTGCCACCGGTGCTGCCCCGCTGATCCGGCTGGACACCCGTTCGGAGATCCGACAGACATCCCTGATCGATGCGATCGCGGAGACGGAGATCCCGTCAACCCGCCCACCGTCGCCACCCACCGTCCGCCCGGCCACGCCATCCGCCCCGCCCAGCCTGGCCGACAAGCTTGGCCGCGCGCCCATCACCGACCTGGCCAAGTCCATCGGGCTGAGCCAGAAGTTCTGGTTCATGGCGGAGCTGCTTGGCAACGACCGTGTGGCCTTCGAGCAGTTGGTGGAGGCCATCAACAACGCGCCCGGCCTCCAGGAGGCCCGCCGCCTGCTGGCCGACCAGCTCGCACGCCAGCCCAAGCCGCCCGACCCCGAGGCCCTGCAAGCCTTCCAGGAACTCATTGAACGTCGACACACGTGATGCGCTTCCCGCTCCTTCCGCTTCTCCTTCTTTCCGGCCTTCCCCTTGCAGCCCAAGAGGGCGATGCCGTGCTGGACAACGCCCGCAAATGGGTCGACAAGCTGGCTTCACCCGAGCTGCACGGCCGCGGTTACCTGAACGGTGGTGACAGCCTCGCCGCCGAGCTCATCGCCGCCGAGTTCCAGCGGTTGGGCCTTCAGCCGCTGCGCAACTCATACTTCGAGCCGTTCAGCTTCCCGGTGAACACCTTCCCCGAGCAGGTGCGCTTTTCCGTGGACGGGACCCCGCTGCGGCCCGGTACCGACTTCCTGGTGGACCCCTCCTCCGGAACAGCACGCGGCACCTTCGAGTTGGTGCATCTCACCTTGGACGACCTCATGAGCCCCGAGCGCCGCTCCATGTCCATGGGCGTGGCGACCGGCCGGGCCATCGCCCTGCACCTTCCTCCCACGCAGGACCAGGACACCTCCGCCTTGTATCATGCGATTGAGAAGGACCTGCTGCACTACGGCCCCGTGTTGCGCAAGGCCACCGGCAAGCTAACCTGGGGCGTTTCCCAGCAGGCCCGGCCGTTCCCCCTGATCGAGGTGGCGGAGGAGGCATGGAAGGATAGCGCGTCAGCCATCGAGCTGAACGTGGTCAACCGCCTGCGCCGCCACAACGCGCGCAACGTATGGGGGCTTGTGAAGGGGCGCAGCAGCAAGCGGCTCCTGGTGGTTACGGCCCACTACGACCACCTCGGCCGCATGGGTCCTGATGTGCTGTTCCCGGGTGCCAACGACAATGCGAGCGGGGTCAGCATGCTGCTGAACCTGGCGGCCCATTTCAGCACCGAGCGGCCGCGCTACGACATGCTGTTCATTGCCTTCGCCGGGGAGGAGGCCGGCCTTGTGGGCAGCGAGTGGTGCGCGGTGGATCGTGCGTTCGACCTGGGTTCGGTGCGGCTGCTGGTGAATCTGGACCTGCTGGGCACCGGCGAAGAGGGCATCACGGTGGTCAACGCCACAGCCCAGCAGGACGTGTTTGATGCGCTCGTCGCACGCAACAGCGCCACAGGCCGCCTGGCGAAGGTGAACCCGCGCGGCCCCGCCTGCAACAGCGACCATTGTCCCTTTGTGAAGCGTGGCGTGCCCGCCATCTTCATCTACACCATGGGCGGCATCGCGGCCTACCACGACGTGCTGGACCGCCCCGAGACCCTGCCGCTCACCGATTACAAGGACGTCCACCTCACCCTGGTGGACCTTCTCAACGGACTGAAGTGAGCGGGCGCCTCATCGTGGTGCCGACACCGATCGGCAACCTGGAGGACATCACCCTGCGTGCGCGGCGTGTGCTGGCCGGGTCGGCCCATGTTGTTGCTGAGGACACCCGTGTGAGCGGCCGCCTCCTGCAGCACCTCGGCATTGACCGTCCCCTGCTGAGTTTCCACACGGCCAATGAGCACCGCATGGTGGACCGCCTGGTGGACCGCCTGCTGGCCGGGGAGCAACTGGCGCTGGTGAGCGATGCGGGTACGCCCGGCATCAGCGACCCCGGCTACCTGTTGGTGCGCGCCGCCATCCGCGCGGGCGTGGCCGTGGAGTGCCTGCCCGGTCCGACCGCCTTTGTGCCCGCATTGGTGTGCAGCGGGCTGCCCTG
>CAZUNW010000016.1:15934-21670 GCA_964621425.1 uncultured Chryseobacterium sp.
AGGGACGCCGCACCCGCCTGGAGTCCCTCCGGGACGAGCAGCGCACCATGGTCCTGTACGAAAGCCCCCATCGCGTGCAGCGGCTGCTTGGTGAGCTGATCGAGGTGCTGGGCGAGGAGCGTCCGGCATGTGCCTCGCGCGAACTGAGCAAGATGCACGAGGAGCATGTGCGCGGCTCGCTGGCCGCGCTGCAGGCCCATTTCATTGCTCACGAGCCGCGGGGCGAGTTCGTGGTGGTGGTGGGCGGCGCGGAACGGAACGCGCACTGACCTGCGCGGCATCATTTGGCCGGGTGCGGCGTGTGCACCACCTTCACCGCGGACCGACCAACTACCCATGCGTGCCTGGCAACTGCAACGACACGGCGACCCCCTTCGCGGCCTTCACCTTGTGGACCTGCCAGACCCAGCGCCCGCCCGTGGCCAGTTGTTGATCCGCTGCGAGGGTTTCGGCATCAACTACGCCGATGTGATGGCGGTGCGCGGACTGTATCGCGAAGCACCGCAGCTGCCCTCCGTGTTGGGCTATGAAGTGGTGGGCCGGGTGGTCGCCGCAGGTCCGGCGACGCCAGCGGCACTGGTCGGTCAGCGCGTGGTGGCCCTGACGCGCTTTGGGGGCTTCGGCGAGCTGGCCGTGGCCGATGCGCGCGTCTGTGTGCCCATTCCCGCCGACCTCCCGCTCGGTGTGGCCGCCGCGCTGGCCACCCAGGGATGCACGGCCTGGTATGCGGCACGCGTGGCCGTCCCGCTTCGCAGCGGAATGCGGGTGCTTGTGCACAGCGCCGCAGGAGGTGTGGGCCAGTTGCTTGTCCAGCTCGCGTTGCAGAGCGGCTGCACGGTGATCGCCGTGGCCGGTGGGCCCGCCAAGATGGACCACCTGCGTGCCCTCGGCGCCCAACATGTGATCGACAGGCACGCCGGCCCCTATGAGGTCGCGGTGCGTCGCGTCCTTGGGGACCACCGGCTTGATGTCTCCTTCAACGCCGTGGCGGGTCGGAGCTTCCGGTCCGACATGCGGCTGATCGGCAGCGGAGGCAGCGTGGTGCTGTTCGGCGGTGCGCAGCGTGCCAGCGCCAATGGCGCGCTGGCCACGCTTCGCTTCGTATGGGACATGGGCCTGGTCATCCCGATCCTCCTCATGATGCACAGCAAGAGCATCGTGGGCGTCAACATGCTGAAGCTGGGCGATCACCGGCCGGACCTGGTGGCCGCGTGCATCCACGAAGTGGTGCGTGAAGGTGTCGCCGGCCGCCTGCGTCCGCACGTGCACCGTTTGCACGCCGCCGCGGAGCTTCCAGAGGCCATCCAGGCGCTGGGTTCCGGAGGTACCATGGGCAAGGTGGCGCTGGCTTGGTAGCCGTCGCCTCCCTTCATCTTGCCCCGTTGTCCCTCCATCCGCCTCCGGCCTCCCTTGGTCGAATGCCGTTTCAGCAGCTGACCGCTGTCCTTGTGTGTGCTGCAGCCCTTTGTGGGAGCGGGGAATGGCGGGTCGGACCATCTCTGCAGGCATGTTTCCGGCCTCCTGCTGTGAGTCGGCGGCGGGGCCATGCCCCGGTAGTTTTGTAAGGCGTTCCGGCGGTCATGGTGCCTTGCCCCGACACAGCACCACGCAGGCTGCGCAGATACAGTCCACATGGTCCGTCCGCTGCTCCTCCTGCTGGGATCGCTCGCTTTCGGTGCGTCCGTTCACGCACAGTCCAGCTCGGAGCGCGCCGCCGTGCAATTGGGCGCAGTCGGACAGGTCTCGCCCCCTTCCATCACGCTTTCGTGGCGGACGATCACCAGCACCACCTCCATCCAGGTCTTCCGCAAGCTGCGCACCGCCACCAGCTGGGGTTCGGCTATCGCCGCGCCCGCTGCGACGGCCTCCCAATACGTGGACAACACGGTCACGCCCGGCACGGCATACGAGTACAAGGTGGTTCGCGTATCGAACGGTGTCACCGGCACCGGCTACATCAGCACAGGTATCCAGCTGCCGGTGGTCGATTCCCGCGGGAAGGTGCTGTTGCTGGTGGACAACACGCTGGCCGCCCCGCTCAGCAACGAGCTCGCACAACTGGCGCGCGACATGAAGGCCGATGGATGGACCGTTCTCCGCAGCGATGTGAGCCCTGCCGCCACGGTGGCCTCCGTCCGCAGCACCGTGATCGCCCAGTACAACACGGCCCCGGCCGATGTGAAGGCCCTGTTCATCGTCGGCCACGTGCCAGTGCCGTACAGCGGGGACATCAGTCCGGACGGACACAGCACGCACCAGGGCGCATGGCCCTGCGATGCCTACTATGCCGATGTGAACGGCACCTGGACAGACAACAGCGTCACCAGCACCAGCGGCTACGTGTCCAACCGGAACATCCCCGGCGATGGCAAGTTCGACCAGAGCGACCTGCCGTCACCTGTGGAGTTGCAGGTCGGCCGTGTTGACCTGGGGAACATGCCGGCTTTCCCCCAGGGTGCTGTGGAGCTCACGCGCAGCTACCTCACCAAGTTGCACAACTACAAGGTGAAGGCGTGGGCCCCGCAGGTCCGCGGCATGGTGTTCGATAACCTGCAATGGGTGACCAACCCGCTCGCCGCCAGTGGATGGCGGAGCATGGCACCCCTGGTGGGGCATACAACGATCACAGCGCCCTACCAATACGGCACGCCTTTCAAGACGCTGATCAACGGGCAAAGCCACCTGTGGACCTATTCAAGCGGAGGCGGCCTGCAGACCACGGTGAATGGGCAGCTCACCTTCAATGGTGCGGACAACATCGGAACCACGGAGGATTATGCCGCGCTTTCCGGCGGCATGGACGGCGTGTTCAACATTAGCTTCGGCAGCTACTTCGGCGACTGGGACAACACGAACAACTTCCTGCGCGCTCCGCTCGCCAATGGCGACGCCCTCACCAATGTGTGGTCCGCCATTCCAGCGTGGTATTTTCACCACATGGGCATGGGTGAGCCCATCGGCACGAGCGTTCTGGCCACGATGAACAACACGGGACTGTACACGCCGCTGACCGACGGCTGGCAGCCCACCATCGGCCGCACGCACCTGGCCCTCATGGGCGACCCCACGCTTCGGCAGTTCATGGTGGCGCCGCCCGCAGGCTTGACGGTGACCAACGCGGCCGGCGTTGCGGCATTTGCATGGACGGCCTCGCAGGAGGCCGTCATCGGGTACCACCTGTACCGCATTGCCACCGATGGCACCATCACGCGCCTCACCACCACGCCGGTAACCGGCACCACCTACCAGAACAGCCTCATCCCCTTCACCGCGGGCGCCGAGTACATGGTGCGTGCGGTGAAGCTGCAAACCTCCCCGAGCGGCACCTATTTCGACCTGTCGCTCGGGGCGTTGGCGGTGGCTGCCGGCAGCTCATCTCCGGACTGCCAGGGCGTGGTGGGCGGCTCTGCCTTGCCCGGCGCTGCTTGCAACGACGGCAATTCGTGCACCACCAATGATGCGTGGAACAGCAACTGCCAGTGCATAGGCACACCCGTGAGCATTACCGCGACGATCACCGCTGCGGGCCCCACCACCTTCTGCGCGGGCGGGAGCGTTGTGTTGAACGCCAATACCGGCGCCGGCCTCACCTACCAGTGGCGCAAGGACGGTGTGGCCCTTGCCGGAGCCACGACCGCTTCCTGCACGGTCACGAGCAGCGGCAGCTACACCGTGGTGGTCACCAGCGGCGGGTGCTCCGAGACCTCTGCGGCCACCACGGTCACCGCGGCCCAACCGCCTACCCTGGCGTGCTCCTCCAATGCCACGAACAGCACGGTCTCCGTAACCGTGACCGGCGGGGCCGCTCCCCATGCCTATGCATGGAACACCACGCCCGTCCAGACCACGGCCACGGCCACGGTCAGTGCATCCGGCACGTATGCGGTGACCGTGACGAGCGGCGGCTGTGTGACCACCTGCTCCACCGCGATCACGCTGGCCAGCCCCTGCCAGGGGATCCGCACGGAAACGCAGTCCGCATGGGGAGCAACAGCGACCGCTGGCACACCAGCGGCTTACATGACGACCAACTTCGCCGCCGCCTTCCCTGCAGGCCTAACCATCGGGTGTACGCGGAAGCTCGTGCTCACCACGGCCGCCGCCGTCACCAACTTTCTGCCATCCACGGGTCCGGCCGCCACATTGCCCAGTGGCACGCTCACCAACCCCACCACCTATTCCAATGACCTCGCCGGCCAGCTTGTGGCGGCCAAGTTGTCCGTTCGGTTCGATGAACTGAACACGACGTTCAGCCCCGCCACGGTGCTGCTGAAGGACATGCTCGTCGCGTCCGGCACCTTCGCCGGATGGACCGTGCAGCAGGTGATCGACGAGGCGGACCGGAAGATCGGGTCCTGTACGAGCAGCTACACCCGCACGGCCCTGCAAAGCGCCCTGACCGCGATTAACAACGGCTATTCGGGGGGCACCACCAACAGTGGCTACCTGACCTGTCCTGTGCAACGGGATGCGATACCTGCCGCAGCGGCCACGGTCCCGGCCCTGCGCGCCCACCCAGTGCCGGCCAGCGGGCCGGTGCTGCTCGAGGCCGAGCTGCCGGAAGCGCCGGGGGGCTCCGGGGTGCTTCAGGTGTTCACCGCCTCAGGGGTGATGGTGCTGGAGCGTACATTGAAGCTGGAGGAGGGTATCGTGCGCTGGAGCGGCCTGTGGGATGCAGCCGGGCAGCATGCCGGGCTCTACATCGCGGTGCTGATCCTGAACGACCTTCGGCTTTCGGCGCGCATCGTGCTGCAGTGACAATGCTCAGCTGGCTATTTTCGGCCCATGCACAGTGCGCTTCGCGCCGCCATCGACATCTACTTCCGCGGTGAACGCGCCGAGATGATCGCCTTCCTGGCCTTCGGGCTCGTCCTCGTTCTGGCCGCGGCCCTGCTGTGGTCCGCGCATGATCGCTTTGCGCGTGCGCTGGCGGTGTCACTGGGCCTGGTCGCGATCGTGGCATTCAGTGTGGCGGTGCCGTTGCTGTTGCGCGATGGGCCCCATGCCGAACGGCTTCGCGAGCGGCTGGCGCGCGGGGAGGAGGCCGGTGTGCGCACGGATGAGGGTGCACGGATGGCCGTGGTGAACCACAACTACGCATACTACCGCTACCTCTATGCGGTGTGCCTGGCAGTGGCCGCGTTGCTGATGCTCTTCTGGCGCAGCCCCATCACCTCCGGCATCGCTGTTGGTCTGATGGTCTTCGCCGCCACCGGACTTGTGGTGGACCACTACTCCGAATCGCGCGCGGCGATCTATGCGGAGGCGCTCCGGGGGTGAGCAGGGGTCAAGACGCAAGGGTCAAGACACAAGACGCAAGTCCGAAAGGGCCAAGGTTCACTGTGGTTTGAGGCCCACGGTCCACGTTTGCGCGTCAGGTTTTTCTGCAAGCACTGTCCACTGTCGCGCGTAAGCCCCGCGCGCGGCACTATCCACTGTCCCCTCACCCGAACAACGCGCTGAGCACCTCGTTCACCTGCCCCACCTGCACCAGCTTGATGCCCTTCACCGGGCCGATGCCTTTGGTGCCTTTCGGGACGAAGATGCGTGCGAAGCCGAGCTTCTGTGCTTCGGCGATGCGCTGCTCGGTGCGGGTCACGGGGCGGATCTCGCCGGTGAGGCCCACCTCGCCACAGAACGCGGTGTCCATGGGGATGGCGATGTCGGCGTTGCTGCTCAGCACGGCGCACACCACGGCCAGGTCGATGGCGGGCTCCTCCACGCGGAATCCGCCGG
>CAZUNW010000017.1:0-1190 GCA_964621425.1 uncultured Chryseobacterium sp.
CTGGAGGACGACCTCATGCGCCTCTTCAACAGCGAGCGGATCGCCAAATTGATGGACCGCCTGGGCCTCAAGGAAGGTGAAGTGATCCAGCACAGCATGGTCACCGCCAGCATCGAGCGGGCACAGAAGAAAGTGGAGGAGAACAACTTCGGTATCCGCAAGCGCCTGCTCGAGTATGACGACGTGATGAGCAGCCAGCGCACGGTGATCTACAAGCGCCGCCACAACGCACTCTTCGGTGAGCGCTTGAAGCTGGATGTGTTGAACATGTTCCACGACGTTTCAACGGCATTGGTCAACGAACATCACGAGGCAGGCGACTTCGAGAGCTTCCAGCTGGAGGTGTTCCGGCGCCTTTCCTGCGAATGCCCGGTGGACGCCGAAGGCTTCAAGCGCATGAAGAGCGACGAGCTGGCCGATGTCGTGCACGAAGCCGCCGTGAAGAGCTACGCGCGCCACAACGCCACGCTCGCCGCCCAGGCCATGCCGGTGATCACCGATGTGTACCTCAACCAGGGAAAGCAGTACGAGAACATCGTGGTGCCCATCACCGACGGACTGAAGACCATGCAGGTGGTGGCCAACCTGGAGAAGTGTTACAAAAGCCAGGGTCTGGAGCTGTCATCGAGCATTGAGCGATACATCACCCTGGCCATCATCGACAACGAGTGGAAGGAACACCTGCGTGAGATGGACGAACTGCGCCGAAGCGTGCAGAACGCCAGCATTGAACAGAAAGACCCCTTGCTGATCTACAAGCTGGAGAGCTTCAACCTGTTCAAGGCCATGATCGATGGCATGAACGGTGAAGTGGTAGGTTTCCTCACGAAAGCCGGCCTGCCTTCAGCGCAGCCCCAGGTGCAGGAGGCACCCGTACCACGACCACCGCAACAGCGCGTGGAGACCAGTCGCACGGAAGTTCCTCAATACAGTTCAGCGGGCAACAGCGCCAGCGCACCACGACCATCGGCTGGAGCACCCGCTCCGGGCCGCGGACCGATACCGCCTCCCACCGGTGCACCGCGCCCCCCCGCCACCCCCGTGCGCGTGGACAAGGCCCCGGGCCGGAATGACCCCTGCCCCCGCGGCAGTGGCAAGAAGGACAAACAGTGCCACGGCAAGGACGCCCGACGCAGGAGGGCGGATGGCCCGATCCTGTCTATGCGCATATCCCGCTGATCCACGGCGCG
>CAZUNW010000017.1:1200-2274 GCA_964621425.1 uncultured Chryseobacterium sp.
CAGCAGGCCCCCGATCGCTCAGGGGCCTGCTGCGTTATGGTGTATGTAGTGGGGTTCTAGAACTGCACGGGCAGCTTCACCCGAACACGCACCGGCTGGCCCATTTCCTCACCCGGGGTCCACGGCGCTGTGGACCGGATCGCGTCCGAAAGGCGCTCTTCGAACGCCGCATCGGGCGCATCGGTGACCTTCACTTCACTTAGCTCACCGCTCTTCTCCACCAGCACCGTGGCGGATACACTACGGGAGGTCCCGCCCCCGTCATTCATGGTCTGTTCACGCAGCACTTTCACGAGCTCCTTCTCGCCACCCGGGTAGGCCGGCATGGTCTCCGCACGGGTATAAACGATGTTCATCAGAGGTTCGGGGTCGTATACCTTCTCAGCCAGCGGACGGCCCCATTGATCGAAGCGCAACCAGACGCCTGATTTGTGTCCCATGACATACCGGCCCTTGCTCTCCACCTTGCCATTGGCGTGATAGAAAGTGAACATGCCATGCTCCACCTGGAGGCTCTTGTCAGTGAATGTACCCTCGGCTTTCAGCTTGCCGTCCATGGTGTATGTACGGGCGAAGGAGAGACCATCCTGTTGTCCTTCCATCTGGCGATAGAAGGCGGCGTTCTTGCGGCTGGTGGAGGCCATCACCTCGCTCAGGTACTGGCGTTCCTGCTGCTGTGCGGATACGCCTACGTGACTGAACACGGAGGCGAGCAACAAGGCGGTGGTCAGAAGGATCGGTTTCACGGCGTTCGGGATCTTGTCTGTGCCCTACTACGCCATCCGGAGGCCACAGGTTACAGGACGGAGCCGCCCCAGAGCGACATCGTGAATGAACGAAGGGTCGTTGCCAGCTTGCGGTGCACCGCAAGCTGGCATGGTTGAACACCTGTGGGGTAAAGGCTGTGATGCGTGTGTGAAACACGAACGCATGGCCCTATGAGCATTGACAAAGGATGCACCCTACCCCCCCCCCCCCCCCCCCTCCCAGGCCCCCCCCTTGGAGGCCCCCGCCCCGGGCCCCGGGGGGGGGTTCCGGGCGTTTGGGAAGGCTGCGGGGGGGGGCGCCCCCCTC
>CAZUNW010000017.1:2284-20703 GCA_964621425.1 uncultured Chryseobacterium sp.
GCGTAAGTATGTAAATAAAATTTTCATGGGTGCTACACGGTAATAGACTACAAAAGTCGCCATAAACGCGCAATTCCCCGGTAGTTTATACGGCCCATTTGTCGCGATCCAGGCTCCGGTATTGGATGGCCTCGGCCAGGTGCTCGGTGCGGATGTCCGGGCTGTTGGCAAGGTCTGCGATGGTGCGCGCCACCTTCAGGATGCGATCGTAGGCGCGGGCACTGAGGCCGAGGCGTTCCATGGCCTTCTCCAATAGCGCCTTGCCCGCGGCATCGATGCGGCAGATCTCGCGCAGGTCCTTGCTGCCCATCTGGGCGTTGCAGTGGATCTTCCTGCCGGTGTAGCGCTGCTGTTGCACGGCACGTGCGGCGATCACCCGTTCGCGCACGTCGGCGCTGCGTTCGCTCTGCCGTTCGGCGCTCAGCTCGCTGAAGGGCACGGGCGTCACCTCGATGTGGATGTCGATGCGGTCCAAGAGCGGGCCGCTCACCTTGTTGAGGTACTTCTGCACCACGCCCGGCGCACAGACACACTCCTTTTCCGGGTGGTTGTAGTAGCCGCAGGGACAGGGGTTCATGGCGGCCACGAGCATGAAGCTGGCCGGGTACTCCACCGTGAATCGGGCGCGGCTGATGGTGACCACGCGGTCCTCCAGCGGTTGGCGCAGCACCTCCAGGACCTGCCGCTTGAACTCCGGCAGCTCATCAAGGAATAGTACACCGTTGTGGGCCAGGCTGATCTCGCCCGGTTGCGGGAAGCTGCCGCCCCCAACGAGCGCCACATCACTGATGGTGTGGTGCGGGCTGCGGTAAGGGCGCACGCTTAGCAGGCTATCCTCCTTGCGCAGCTTGCCGGCCACGCTGTGGATCTTGGTGGTCTCCAAGGCCTCGTCGATGTGCAGGGGCGGCAGGATGGTGGGCAGTCGCTTGGCCAGCATGGTCTTGCCAGCGCCGGGCGGTCCGATGAGGATGATGTTGTGCCCGCCCGCAGCGGCGATCTCGAAGGCCCGCTTGATGTTCTCCTGGCCCTTCACATCGGCGATATCCACCGGGTAGCACCGGCTGCTGGCCGCGAACTCGGCGGCGATGTCCACGCGCTCGGCCTCTACGGTGGAATTGCCCTCCAGCAGGGCGATCACCTCACGGAGGTGGCCCACGCCATACACAGTGAGACCCTCCACGATGGCGGCCTCGCGCGCGTTCTCCTTGGGCAGAACCATGGCCTTGAACCCGCACCTCCGGGCCTCGATGGCAATGGGCAGCGCACCGCGGATGGGACGGACCCCGCCGTCCATGGAGAGTTCGCCCATGAACAGGCATCCGACCAGGCGACCGGCCGGGACCTGCGCCGTGCTGCACAGGATGCCCACCGCCATCGGCAGGTCATAGGCCGATCCCTCCTTGTGCACGTCGGCTGGTGCAAGGTTGATGACCGTGCGCTTCCCACGCGGGAAATCCAGCCCGCAGCTCCGCACCGCGCTGTCCATCCGATGGTAGCTCTCCTTCACCGCGTTGTCAGGCAGCCCGACCAGGTAGAACTTGACCCCCTTGGTGACGCTGACCTCAGCGGTGACAATGGTGGCGTTGATGCCGCAAACGGCGGCTCCATGGACCTTCACAAGCATGGTTCAAGGGGTATTGGCCAGCATGCCCACTGCACGATGGTGCCGCGGTACAGGCGTGGCGATCGGATCTGACGCATCTTTGGGGCCATGAGCACCGACCGCATCCGCTCCCACTTCACCGAGGCCGCCGATGTGCTGGCGCGCTTCCAGGCGGACCCGGCCAACCTGGCCGCCGTGGAACAGGCGGCGGCTTTCATGGCCTACTGCCTGCGGCAGGGTGCCAAGGTCATCAGCTGTGGGAACGGAGGCAGCATGTGCGATGCGATGCATTTCGCCGAGGAGCTCACCGGGCGCTACCGCGCGGACAGGCCGCCCATCGCGGCCCTCAGCATCAGCGACCCCAGCCACCTGACCTGCGTGGGCAATGATCACGGGTTCGACCAGGTGTTCGCACGCTTCGTGGAGGCGCACGGCCGCGACGGCGACGTGCTGCTGGCCATCAGCACCAGCGGCAACAGCACGAACGTATTGCGCGCGGCTGAAGCGGCGCGGTCCAGGGGCATGCACGTGATCGGCCTCACCGGCAAGGACGGTGGCAGGCTGGCCCCGCTCTGCACGGTGGAGGTCCGTGTGCCCCATGACGGATACGCGGACCGCATCCAAGAGGTGCACATCAAGATCATTCACGCCTTCATCGACCACATCGAGCAGGACCTCGCCGCTCCTGCCCGAAAGGAGCCCTACTGATCCGACCGGTGAACACGGCCCAAGGCCTACCCTCGCCTCCACCCTTCGCTTCATTCGCCACACCATCCGACGATATTTTCGTCAAGATGCGGACGGATAAGATGGCGGATCCCTGCTGATCCCGCAAATCCTCAGCGAGAGGCCCCCTGCTCCAACTGACGCATGGCCTCCAGGCCACGCTCCAGGAAGGCGTGGTATTCGGCCACATCGGGGGTGTATGCCACCGGGTCCGTGAGCAACCTGCCATCAGGGCTCAGGAGCGCGTAGTAGGGCTGGGAGCTGATCCGGAAGGTCTCCGCCTGCACCGTGCTCCACTTGTTGCCTTGGGTCACGATGGCCTTCTGCTTGCCGGCGGAAGTCATGTAGATGTGCTGCTGTTCCTTGGGCAGCTCCTGCTTGTCATCCACGTACAGCGACACAAGCACATAGCGGTCCCTGATCAGCTCATAGACCTGGGGTTCCGGCCAGACATGCTCCTCCATCTTGCGGCAGTTCACACAGGCGTAACCCGTGAAGTCAAGCAACAGCGGTTTGCCCGTGGCCCTGGCCTGGGCGAGGCCAGCCTCCAAGTCGTGGTGGCAGTCCAGGTTGTGCGGGCAATGCTTGGGCAGGATCCAGCTGTAGCCGACGGGCGGCGCCAGCCCGCTCATCAATTTCAGGGTGTGGAAAGTGTTGGTCTCCGCGTTGTACCGGAACCCGAGCGCGAGGTAGCCGGTGGCCATGGCGAAAAGGACGGTGAAGGCCAGGCGCACAGGTGAGCGCTTGGTAACGGGGCTGTCGTGTGGGAAGCGGATGATGCCGAGCAGGTAGAGCACGATGCCCAAGGCGCAGAGCACCCAAACAGCCATGAACAGCTCGTAGCGCACCAGCCCCCAGTGCTTCACCAGGTCCGCATTGCTCAGGAACTTGAAGGCCAGCGCCACCTCAGCGAAACCCAGTACAACCTTCACGCTGTTGAGCCAGCTGCCACTGCGCGGCAGGCTGTTGAGCCAGCTGGGGAACAGGGCGAACAGGGCAAAGGGCAGCGCGAGCGCCATGCCGATGCCGCCGAACCAGGCCGTGAGCTGCCACGCGCCGCCGTCGGCCGTGAGCGCACCGGCGAGCAACGACCCCAGGATCGGGCCTGTGCAGCTGAAGGAGACCAATGCCAGGGTCAGCGCCATGAAAAAGATGCCCACAAGGCCGCCGAAGCGCGATGCCTTCTGGTCCATGCTGTTCACCCAGCTGCTCGGCAGCGTGATCTCGAAGTACCCGAAGAAGCTGACCGCGAACACCAGGAAGATGACGAAGAAGAAGACGTTCAGCCACGGGTTGGTGCTGATCTCATTGAAGATCTCCGGGTTCACCGAGCCCAGCAGGTGGAAGGGCAGGCTGAACACCAGGTAGATGACCAGGATGAAGCCGCCGTAGGTAAGCGCATTGCGGAGGCCCGCCGCACGGTCCTCGCTGCCCTTGGTGAAAAAGCTCACCGTGAGGGGTATCATCGGGAACACGCACGGCGTGAGCAGGGCGAGTAACCCGCCGATGAAGCCAAGCAGGAAGATCCGCCACAACGAGGTTGTGGAACGCAATTCGGCCACCTCGCCCTCCGCAGCCCTCAGGACCGGCGCATCCAGGTCCACATCGGGCAGCTTGTACATCCGGCCTTCCACGACCGCGAGCCCGCCCGGCGCATCCCCGCCACCCAAGGTGGCCTTGCCGGTCAACGGTACGACCGAGAACGGCAGGGGGTCGGGGAAGACACAGGCCTCGTCGTTGCAGCTCATGTAGTTGATGCTGCCGGTAACGGGGCGGGACGGATCATCCACCCGCAACAGCCGCGTGAAGACCACAGTGCCCTTGTACTTCCGCACGGTCATCTCGAAGATGGGATCGTGGCCCTCCACCTTGCCCGCACCCTCTTCGGCCGGTTCGCCCTCCGGGGCGAAATGGGGCACGGTGTCGAAGAGGATGCTGGTGGGGATGGGGCCGTCACCGAAAGCTTGCTGGCTGTAGACATACCATCCGTCCCGCACCTTGGCGGTGAAGGCGAGCGCCCAGCGGCCGGAGCCCTTGTCCGTGGCGGTCACCGTCCATTGCACCGGCTCATCGGCCGCCGGAGCCTCTGTTCCAAAGGGCAGCGCACCCGTCTCAACGGTCCCGGTGGCGGCCACGATCCGGAAATGGACGGGATCCGGGAACACGCAGGAGCGGTCATCGCAGCTCATGAACTCGATGCGGCCGGTCACGCCAAGCTGGGCATCCGCGAGTTCCACACGCTGGGTGAAAAGGGCATCGCCCTTGAACTTCTTCACCTGCATGTCAAAGACCGGGTCATGGCCCTGCACCACATGCGCACCCGTTTCCGTCGGGGCGCCAGCCAGCTTAAGGTGCGGCAGCGTGTCGAGGGCGAGCTTGGTGGGCATCGGGCCCGCATCGCCGAAGTTCTGCAGCGAGTAGAGGTACCATCCGTCCACAATGGCCGCGCGGAACTCCAGATCCCATGTGGTGCCCTGCACCTGCCTTGCACGGATATGCCAGGCCACCGGATCGGCCGGGGCGGCAGGGGCGGCACCTGGAAGCTGTGCTGCAGCCTTGAGGGCGAGCGGGAGGCACAGGATGGCGAACGCTCTCAACATGCGGTCATTTCGATGCGGAGGGAACCTCCAGGGTGAAGGGAACGGCCACCGGCGGAAGGCAGGTCCGGTCGTTGCACAACATGTACTCCACCTCGCCGGATAGCACGAACGTTCCGTCGGTGGTGCGCCGGGTGTGGGCGACAAAAGCTGGCTCGCCCGAATGGTGGCGCACCACCATGGCAAAGTTGGGGTCCATCTCCTCCACCGGTGTGGGCTCGGCCACATCCAGCAGGCCCGAATGGCCCTCGCCGGGGTTGAACCGGATCACGGTGGGCAGCGGTCCGTCCTCGCGGGGGAGCTGCAGAGCGTAGAGATGCCAGCCGGGCTCGATGGCGGCCTGGAGGCGCACCTCCACGCGGCCCTCGGTGGTGGGCTCCGCCGAGAACCGCCACTTCACGGGCGTGACCGGTCCGTTCTGGAGCAACAGCAGCAGGGGCAGGAGCAGGTGGGCTTGCATGGCGTTCGGCCTGTAAAAGTAGCGGCGCGCAGGGCATCCACCGGGACACTCTTCACGGCGACCGGTCCCCCGCCGTCGCGGGAACGGGGACCCCATACACCACGTCCTCCCGTTCGGCATCGGCCGCGAAGCCCTCCGCCAGCCGATGGCCCACCACCCACGCGATCTCATCCCCGGCGCAGAGCACATACACATCATCCTTCCGGTCGCGCGGCACCTTGGCGTCGACCAGCACATCGCTCACCAGTCTGCTGCCACGCCCCCCATGCGGCCTGAAGCGATCACCGGCGCGCCAAGGTCGGAGCAGCAGGGGCCTGTCCAGCCGCTCCGGGTCAAACCGGACCACCTTCCTTCCACGCAGGCCTGCCAACGGCGCCTCCCGAAGCAACCGCACCGGGGCCCCCTCAGGCAGCCGCAGGTCCGGACCGATCGGGTATGTCGCACCCCCATGCCGTGTTGCTGCGAAGCGCAATTCCCGGCGGTCCACGATCAACACGCCCTCCTTGAGCGGGAAGCGCGCGCCCGTGCGCCTGTGGGCGACCGCGCGCAGAATGCGGTCCAGCTGATCAGGGTGCTGTGCACGGCCCCGCAAAGCCTCGTGCAGCACCAGGCGCGGAAAGGGCACCGCCTCCAGCAGGTCGAAGGGAATACCGGCGCTTTGCTGGGAACCCGGCTCTTTCGCCGAATGTGCCTCCCAATGGGCGACCAGCTCTTCGAGCAGGCCCAACGACCGGGCCATGGCACGATCGAAGCCGGGGTTCATGGCGCGCAGCAGCGGCACCAGTTCGTGCCGGACACGGTTCCGCAGGTATGCGGGGTCCGAATTACTGGCATCCTCGCGGAACGGGATGGAGTGGCGGGCGGCGTGTTCGGCGATGCGCACGCGGGGGATATCCAGCAAAGGCCGGATGAACGGTCCAGTGCGCCGCGGGATGCCGCGCCAGCCGCGGATGCCCGTGCCGCGCAACAGATTCATCAGCAGGGTCTCCACTACATCATCCCGGTGGTGCGCAGTGGCGATGCGCTCCAGGCCCAGGCGGTGCGCGGTGGCACGCAGCCACTCCGCACGTGCGCTTCGCGCCACCATCTCCACGGAGCCGGGGGCGGAGGACCGCAGCCGGGGCACGTCCAATGAGGTGGTCTCCAACCGCACCCCACGCGCAGCGCACCAGGACCGCAGCCAGGCCTCGTCCTGGACGCCGGCCTCGCCACGCAGGCCGTGCTCCGCATGGGCGGCGACCACCGGGTGCCCCAGGCCGAGGAGCAGGTCCAGCAGGACCATGCTGTCAACGCCGCCGCTGAGGCCGAGGAGCACGGGCTGCGAGGAGCCCAGCAGGCCCTCCCGGCGGAGCACCTCGCGTACCTCATGCGCCAGCATGGCCCAGGGCTTTGGTCACGGAGGATGCCTTCAAGGCACATTCCTCCCATTCGCGTTCGGGATCGCAGGCAGCGGTGAGGGCACTTCCGGTCACCAGCCGGCCCCTGCCCGTGCGCGCATCGTGCTCCACCGTTCGGATCACCACGTTCAGGTCAAGGTCACCGGCGGCATCGCACCATCCGAACGACCCGCTGAACAGCCCGCGCCGCTGGTCCTCATGCTGGTCGATGAGCTCCATCGCACGGTGCTTCGGCGCCCCGGTCATGGAGGCCATGGGGAAGGCGGCCTCCACCGCACCAGCGGGCGTCAGGCCAGCCGCCAGCCGGGCGTCCACGCGTGACACCATCTGGTGCACCCCGCCCGAGGAGCGTATGCCGCATAGTTCGGGCACCACCACGCTACCAGGGACTGCCACCCGGCTCAGGTCATTGCGGACCACATCCGTGGCCATGATGTTCTCGGCGCGTTCCTTGGGATCGGCGGCGAGCGCGGCGGCAAGGGCCTGGTCCTCATCCGGGTCGGACGAGCGCCGACTGGTCCCCTTCATGGGCTCGCAATGGATGAGGCCCTCACCTGTCCAGAGGAAACGCTCCGGGCTCAGGCACAAGGCATGCTGGCCATCCCACGCGTGATAGGCGGCGAACGGCGCGTCCGTGCGGGCCATGCCGGCCATGAACGCGGAGCGGGGGTCGCGGTCGCCGAGCTGGGCGTTCCGCTCCACGCAGTAGTTCACTTCGTAGATGTCACCGCGCTGGATGTGCGTGAGCAGGCTGCCGGTACGCTCCAGGTAGGTGGCGCGATCGCTGGCGCAGGTCCAGGTGGCGGGAGGCGTGGTGGGTAGTGCTGGCTGCGGCTCCCGAAGGCGTTCCAGCAGGCGGTCCACGGCAACGGGATCATCGCCCCAGAACGCGGTCCCATCGACGCTCCACGCCACGAAGACCTCGGGCACGAACCACCGCAGCAGCGGGGTCCCATCGGCTAACGGGAAGCGCGACCGCTGTCCGGTCAGCGCCAGGCGCAGGTCGTAGCTGAGGAATCCCAGGGAAGGCCGTCCGGAGCGCAGGAAGGCACGCCACGCTTCCCATGCACCGGCGGGTTCATGAAGCTCCAGCAGAGCGCTGCAACCCACGCCCAGCACAGCGATGCCGCGGTCCGCAGCCCTGCGGTACAGGCACCGGTCATACCCCACCAACGCCCGGGCATCGAACGGGATGGGCGGATGGATCGTTCTTAGGGCGTGCAACAGCGCCCGAAGTTACCCGCGACAGGCAACCTGCGACAGGCTCCAGCGTCATCGTTTCAAGAAAATTTCGGTGCGAGGCAAGCCCCTCGAAAAAAAATTACAAACGGCTGAAAAACAATAGGTTAAGTCTCAACCAACCTCCCCAAAGACCCCGAGAATAGCGCATACCTTGACCGGAGGGGGGTTGATGTTCGGAAGCGAACCAATTAGTTTTGACGTTACCATGATGAAAAAGTTACTCTCGCTGTCCTCTGTCCTGGTCGCCGGCTTTGCTATGGGCCAGGCGCGCATGGTGATCAACAACAACGCCTATGTGGTGTTCGACCCGAACACCCCGGCGGCCCAATCCACCTTCCTGGTGGTGGACAACCCGAACACGAACGCCATCACGGTGACGGGCACGGGGGCCAACATCGTTTCGGAGCGTGAACGGAACCTCATTCGTTGGTCTGTTGGCACGGGTACCGGCGTCTATTCCATTCCTTTCACGAACCCCTCCAACGTCAAGATGCCCTTGTCCTACACGGTGCTTGCTGCTGGCAGCGCTGGGGGGTCCGTCCTGTTCTCCACCTATAATTACGATGGGACCGACGCTGTGGTTACAGTGGCCGACCGCTGGAACAATTCCCTTTACCAGCCGACGGATGTCACCCACATGAACAACTACGTGACCGGCACGAACGTTACGCCCGGTGCGACCAACGAATCCGGCCATGTGATCGACCGGTTCTGGATCATCGATACACAGGCTCCGGGCTTCGCCTATGTGGACAAGCCCGATGCGTCCCTCCTGTTCCGCTATGATGCGGCAGAGATCACGGGTGGCAACTCCATCAACGCCAGCAACCAGCTCATAGCACAGCGCTTCAACTCGGGCACCAACCAGTGGGGCGACTTCATCCCCACGTGCGTGTGGAACAACGCGCCCTACTCGGTGGCTGTCCCTGCTGCCGGAGCCATCACCGACGGTGATTTCTTCCGGTCGTGGACCTTGTCCGACATCGGCAACCCCCTGCCTGTGGAACTCGTGGACTTCACCGGTTCCTGCGAGGGCGGTCAGGTGATGCTCCGCTGGTCCACCGCGTCCGAACTGAACAACGACCACTTCATCGTGGAGAAGAGCTTCAATAACGTTGAGTGGCTGGCCATCGGTGAAGTGGATGCCGTGGGTTCCAGCTTCTCCACCACCAACTACACCTTCGTGGACCCCACCCCGACCACCATGGCTTACTACCGCCTGGTGCAAACGGACCTCGACCGGTCGACCACGACCAGCAAGGTGATCGCAGCGGGTTGTGGCGTGGGCGCAGGCACGGAGATCGTGAATGCCTACGACGGTGGGGACGTGATGGTCCTGACCGTGAGCAGCACCATGGACGATGTGTACGATCTTACGCTCCTGGATGCGCAGGGCAAGGTGATGGCCAGCCAGGCGGGTACCGCGATCGTGAACGGCATCACGCAGGTGACCGTGCCCACCGAGAGCATCGCCACGGGCATCTATGTGGTGCAGCTGGAGAACGCCGGCAACCGCATGAGCCGCCGCGTGCACCTGCAATAAGCGCCCCGGACAGGAATCGAAGGAAGGCGCCCAAAGGCGCCTTCCTTCATTTGCGGCGGACCGGAAGGAGCGCCAGCAACAGGGCGAGCGCCCCCCCGAACAACGCAGGCCAGCGAAGAAGCTCACCCCAGGCCACGAAGGGGCTGGCGGTGCGGTCGAGCAGCACCGTGCCGCGGATTGCGGTCTTGGTCCAATAGGCGGTGGCCTGGTGCACGATGCCGCGCTGGTCAATGAAGCAGCTCACACCGGTGTTGGCCGAGCGGGCGATCGCACGCCGCGTCTCGATGGCCCGCAGGGAGGCATAGGCCAGGTGCTGGCGGTAGCCGAACGAGTCCCCCCACCAGGCATCGTTGGTCAGAATGGCGATCAGGTCCGCCCCGTTGCGCACGTAATCAGCCACGTAATCCCCGAACACGGACTCGTAGCAGATGACCGGGGCGGCTGCGAGGCCGTCGTCCGAGGGCCTGAAAACGGCGCGGGTATCCTGTTGGGCAAGGCTGCCGGTGGTGCCCCCGAGGTCGATGGACAACGCATCAAGGCTGCCCAGCTGTTCGTGGAAAGGCAGCAGCTCCACACCCGCCACCAGCTTGCTCTTGCGGTAGGTTACCGACCCTTCGCCCGGGGCCACGAAGAGCGCGGCGTTGGCCGACTCGTAGAACCGGTCGGTACCACCGATGGGCCGGGCCACGGTGGAGCGCGGGGCATCGGCTTCGAGCAGGCGGGAACTGGACATGCCCGCCAGCACGGCGCAGTGCGGATGACGCTGCTGCCACGCGCGGATGCGGCCCACGCTGCCGGAGGCGTCGATGGCGTTCTCCCAAAGGCCCTGGACCTCGAGTCCGCCGGCAGGCGAAAGGAACACGCGCGATGCCTCCTGAAGGGCGGTCTCCGGAAGCAGCACGAGCCGGGTGCTATCCGTCATCGCCGCTTCGGCCAGCGCGAGCATGCTGTCCAGCTGGACGAGGGGGTCGATGCCACCGAACTTCTCCGAATACGGGTCCACGTTGGGCTGCACCACCACCACCTCCACCGGACGGCCTCGCTCCGCATAGCTGTGGAAGCGGAGCATGGAGGCCAGCACCGGCAGTACGATCAGGGCGGCCGGTGCCCATGCTGTGCGCATGCCATACCCGCTGAGCACCCATCGCAGCACCAGCAGGTTCGCCGCCAGCACCCAGACCGATCCACCCAGATGGCCGGTGACCTCGTACCACTGCACCCATTCGGGCCTCACGGCGAAGCCGTTGCCCAGTGCAAGCCAGGGCCACTGCAGGTCCCAGCGCATGTGAAGCACCTCCCATGCCATCCACCAGGCGGCGAAGGCGCCCCAGCCCATCCAGCGGCCATACCGGCGCCTGACACGTCGGGTGATGGCAAAGGCGATGAGCTGAAGGCCTGCGTTGGCCAGCATGACCCCCACGCCGGTGAGCAGCCGCGTTCCGAGCGCCTCCTGCACATTGCCCAACCACGAGGTGGTGACCAGGTTCCAGAGGGCGAGGCCGGCGAAGAGCATCCAGCCCGTACCACGGCGATCACAGGGGCCCTTGGGCGGACAGCGCAGCTCTACCACCAGCAAAAGCGGCACAAGGCCGATGAACAGCAGCGGGGTGGCGCTGCCCGAGGCGGGCCATGCGAGCGTCAACAGCGCACCGCCCGACAGGGCCAGAAGGAGATGGAGGAGGTCGCGCACCGTGCCGCCGAAGGTAGCGGCGGTCAGTAAAGCAGGTACATCTTGCCGAACCCGTTCTTGAGGTGAGGCGATGCGCCGGACTCCCGGCGCTCCATCTCCTCACCGTTCAGCCGGGCGATCACGCGGTAGAGGTACACACCCCGACCAACGCGGTCGCCGAACTGGTCCGTGCCATCCCATGCGAACTCCGTGATGTTGCGCCCCACCCGCACCGGGCCCACTTCGGCAAGGCCGATCTCGCGCACCACCCTGCCGGTCACCGTCATGATCTGCACTTTCAATTGGGTGGGCGGCTCACTGCCGGTGACCGTGAACACGAAGCGTGTACTGGTGGTGAACGGGTTCGGATAGTTCAGCACGTCGGTGATCGTGGGGCGCGTGATCACCTCGAACCGGATCTCGTAGTTGCGGTCACCGGAGCTGTTCCCGCTGGCATCACTCGCCTGCACGGTCAGCTTATAATTGCCGTCGGCGGTGAACTCCGGCCTGAAGTCGATGCGCGCGATGTTATCAGCACCCGTGGCCGGCAGGAAACGCATCACCTCGTTGCCCGACCCGTCGCGGAAATAGACGCGCTCCACAGCCCCGCCCGGCTCGGTGAGGAACACCTTGAAGTTGATGGTGTCGGAGGGCTGGTCCATCAGTAGGACCGGATTCTCGTCATCCAGGGTCACCAGGATCTCCGGGCGTGCGCTCACGATGTCCCCGTCCAGGATGTGCACCCCGTCAAAGGTCACGTCCAGCAGCGGGTTCACGTTGTCCATGTCCACGGTGAATCGCAGCTGGGCGATGTTGTTGAAGTGATACTGCTCCAGCTGGTCGTAGCGGCCGGTGGCGCTGTCCACCGGATTGGCCTCGATGATGAGGGTGTTGGCCCCACCCAGCCCCTCCGTGCTGAAGCGGATGGTATCCATGAGGACGGAACCGGCAGGCAGCGGGGCGTTGCGACGGGCATGCACGGTGCGCCGCTGGCCGGAGGCGTTCACCACCCATGCGTGTACCAACAGGCTGTCCATGCCGAAGGGGCTGATGTTGTGCACCGCCACGGCGAACTGCCCCTGCTCGGGCACGGACAGATCATCCAGGTTGCTCACAAGGCCCACGGGGGGATCGATGGCGCATTCCGGCTCCGGCGTCATAAGCAGCTGCCAGCGCTCCAGCTGCGAGGGCAGAGGCTCCACCACCGAGTCGTTCAGAAGCTTGGCGCGGAGCCGCACGTAGGGGAATTGAGCCGCGTTTATGGCGGCCTGGAACACCGCTCCAGGGATGGAGTCCTGGGGACCGGGGCGCTCGAACACCAATTGCTCCGCCCCGTCCGGGGTCACCCCATACACCTGAATGTTGACGCTGTCACGCACATCGTTCGGGAATTCGTCCCAATACATCCCCTGCCAGTCGGATGCCGGACCGGCCCACGGCGCCACGATGTCACCCGAAACGCCCTGGGTTGTGACGAAGGTGGACAGGTTGATGGCCGCATTGCTCGTGGTTCCCATCAACTGCGTCACCGAACCGGGGTCGCCCTTCGTGCCGAAGAATATGTAGGGCACCGTGTCGGGCGCGTTCTGCAGGTCGGTGGCGCCGATGGCGTTGAATGCATCATAGAGCGGCTGGCCGCCGTTGGCGTCCATGCCAGGCTTGTTGAGCCCTACGTAGGTCCACATGAGGATGTGGAAGCCGTCCGGAACCTGGTCCTGCAGCAGGTCGGCGAGGCCCGCCATGTGCGAGGGGCGGGATGGCCAGTAGGAGAAGTACTTCTGGGCGCGGCTGCTGCGCTCGCACAGGCTGTCACAGCTGTTGATGTTGCCGAACTGGCGGTCCGTATCCTGCCCGTTCCAGCAGGTCTTCCAAGGCTCGAAGGTGGACGGGTCGATCACCGCCACATGGATGGCGCGCTCACCGCCGCAACCCTGGCCGTCCACCCATTGCAGGTCGATGTAGTAGCTGCACACCAGGCCGCTGTTGCCGGTCACCTCACAGCGCACGCCCCTGGGCGAGTCGTTGAACCGGAAAAGGCGCGCAGGCCTGTCGTACACCACCTGCGGGAACCCGTCTTCCTTGAACTGGAAGAAATGCGCCTGGCCCCAGCCGCGCCGGCCCGTGATGTGCTGGAAAGAGGACTCGCGCCAGTCATAGGTGCCGTCACCAGTGCTGTCCGGGGTGCAGCGCCAGAAATAGACGAGGCTGTCCTGCTGCTGGTTCAGCCCGAATATCACCTGGGGCGACCAGCTCACCACTCCACCGGGCGCCATGATCACGGTCTCCTCCTGCACCGGACTGTCGTAGGTGTCGGTGGTGTCGATCTGGAAACGGTAGGCACGGACCGGGGCGAAGGGATCGCCCGTGCTCGCCTTCAGCACCGGCTGGGCATCCGGGATGATGGCGAACTTGAAGGGCTCCACCGGGAAGATCTCGCCGCTCGTGATCAGGAATGAGACCTGCACCTGGTTGTTGCCCACGTCGTCCATCTCCGCGATCGCATCCGGGTCCAGGTCCACGCGGATATCGAGCACGTTGAGTCCCTGGCCGCCCTCCGTGGCGAGCACGGGAAGACGGAAACGCACGGTGTCACGGAAATTGGCTGCGCTGACCGGCATGTACATCGGCTCCAGTACCTGGTTCTCCTCCACCAGCCTGCGTTGCACCACCACCGTGGTGCTATCACCGGTGCCTTTCGCCAGGTTGGTTACCACCACATCCACGGTGAAGGTGTCCAGGTCGGCGGTGACCGGTTCGGGACGGATGAGCACACCCGCCTCGCTGAGGGACAGGTCCGGCTTGTCGAACGAGTGGAGCACCAGCGTGGGATCGCCGTGCAGGGTAAGGGTGTGCACGTTGTTGACCCCGTAGTACCCGCCCCCCTGGAGTTGCTGGCTCGCCGCATACCGCATGTGGTCGCCGATCGAGCCGCCGTGGTTGAGCTGGCTGAAACTCCTGTACCACTCCAAAGTGTACAGGTAGAGCATGCTGCTGAGGCCGATGTCCACCGAGGCCATGAAAGCAATGGCCCCTGCATCGGGTACCAGTACATTGCGCTCGCTCGCGCTCTGGGCCTGGGCGAGGTGCACGTTGCCCGCGTAGCACGAATTGCCGATGATCATGGGGTACTTGCCCCCCCAGTCGTAGTTGGCAGGGTTGTCGATGGTGATGTCGAACCCACCGCCCGAGGCGTGGGCGAAGAAGGTCATCAGCGTCACGCCCTCATCCTCGATCAGGTGCTTCACGCTGTCAGCGGATGCCTGTCCGTAGACCCCCGGGGTGTTCTTGTTGAACTGGGTGACCGTGCCGATGAAATTGGTGTCCTCGGCCAGAAGCTCGTACTGGTGCAGGTAGTTGTCGAACTGGAGGAACTCCGACGAGTTGAAGCCGCCGCGGAAATGGAGGATGTTCTTCATCCACGGCTCCGGTTCGTCCCAGCTCTCGAACTCCTCCACCTTGGCCCGGTATTGGTCCACTTCCTCGGGCGTCCTCGCGGCCAGGCGCCCGACCGGGATCGGGGTGTCCGTGGCATCACCGTTCAGCCCGAGGGTGAAGCACACATCGCTGGGCGGGTAGCCGAACGTGGGCACCAGGCATTTCGGATAGACCGAAGGGTCATCGCGGTAGCCGTTAAGGCCATTGAGGGAGGGGGCAAGCACCGACTTGCCCACCAGGAAGAGCGCTCGCGGATCGCTGTCCCACTGGTCCAGCGCGAACTCAGCGAAACGGCGGATGGCCAGGGGATGCTTCGGCACACCGCCACCGAACTGGTCGTAAAGCTCCTCCACGTCCACCACCACGGCGTTCATGGGGTTGGTGGGGCTCGATGCGCGGTAGGCGGCATACTGCTCTGCGGCGGCGCGCAGGGAGGCGTGCGTCACGATCAGCATCGCAGAATCCTGCTGCAGCTGCAGCATGTCCGTGAACTGGCCGCTCGGCGTGGCGGGGCGCAGGCCGATGGGCGGGGTGATCTGTTCCTGCCGGTACATGAACACCCGCGTTTCCGCACCTGCGGGGTCCAGGGGGATCAGCGCCTGCCAGTAGCCGAATGCATCCTGCACGGCCTGCACCCGGCGCAGCGTATCGCCATAGGCATAGATGACGGGCGTGCCCCAGAAGCCCACGAACCGCAAGAAGGCAAGCGTATCCGTGGGACCGTTGCGCGGCACGCGGATGTCCGCGACAGGCTCGCCGCCGAAGTTCAGCACCCGCGGATAGCGCAATTTGATGTAGGCGATGTTCTGCCGGTCCTGGTAATTGGGCCCCGCACAGGCCTGGAGGTCGTAGACGGCACGCGTTTGCAGGTTGGTCGCCCAGGTATCCAGCGCACCGGTGGGCACATCGAAGCCGAGCCGGCGCAACTGGTAGCTGCGGAAGGTGGTGTCCACCGCCTCCGCCAGGTTGGCCCCATAGAGCACCTTCAGGTGGTGGTCGTCGCAGATACCAGGTCCGGGGTCATTGGCGCCCGCCACGGCCAGTTCGATGCGGGAGAGCGGCGCGTCGGCCTGCTGGTAAGGGTTGGGCGATGGCAGCTGGAAATTCAGCACACCGTCCGAGCCGTAGGTCTCGAGCGGCCAGTTGCGGAAATAGCCTTCCCCCTCCACCATGAAGGACGAGGTGGCGTTCAGGTCATTGCGGTCACCCACATAGAAGGACAGCCCGAACTGCGAAAAGGTTTCCCGCCATACCCATGGACGCGGGGTGTGCGGCGTGTAATCCGTATTGGTGTATGCCGCCGCCCTGCGCGGGGGTTGCGCGGTGGCCCAGCTCAGGTAATAGCGTATGCTGTCGTTGTATAGACTATGGTAGGGGTTGCTCTGGGTGCCGGGGACCTCATAGAGCGGCGCATCCATCAGGCCGTCGTTGCGCACCGCGTGGAACTCGATGAAGTCACCATTGTTGAACACGCCGTCCGCCTCGCCCTGCACGTAGATGGGGACCTGCTTCTCACGGGCGAAGAGCTGGATCTCGCGGGGGTCGACCGTTGCCACGGGGAAGCCCGCTGCCGCCAGGGCGGCGCTGTCGATGCGATGGATCCCATCGGCCACCACGGTCAGGCGCCAATACGGACGCGCGGGGTCGACCCACTCGTTGCCATACGGCTGGGCAAGCACCGAGGAGGTGGTGAACACCGTAAGGAGCAGCGCACCCGCACGTTTCATGGCGCGCTTCGCTTGAAGATGTCGAACCGGAGACTGAAGACGTTGCTGTAGAGGGCGATGGAATTGTCACCGATGTCAGTGAGGGCATAGTCCACCGCGATACCGCGGATCTTCACACCGGCACCGATGTTGGGCTGGAAGTTCAACCGGCGCACATCGGCTGCATCCGTGAAGTACTGGAAGTTGTTGACCCCGGCGCGGACGAAGACGACACCGGCATAGCCCACCTCCATGCCGAAGCGCGGGTCGGCGCTCCAGGTGCCCGTGCTCAGCAGGGTATTGCGCTTGCCATCGAAGGTGTTCTCGAGGTTCAGCTCCGCGAGCAGGTTCACCTTGTTCCCGATGCGGAGCTCGCGCACCGCACCGAGGGTGAGGCGGGGCAGGGTCACCTCCGTACTGTTCTGCGGCAGGTCGTTGCCCGTGGCCTGGAAGGTCTGGATCACCTGAGGGTCCAGCGAATAGCTCCAGGCATTGTAGGTGCCTGTGACATCCCGAGCCACTGCCGCGAAGCGCCAGCGATCGAGGTCATATTGCGCGGCCAGATCGAGCCCAAAGCCCCATGCGTTGGCGAATTCGCCGACCCTGCGGTAGATCACCTTCACGTTGCCCCCCACCCGCAGCCCGGGGATACCCATACGGCGGGCGTAGCTGATCAACAGGGCGTGATCGGCAGCGGTGAACGTGGTGATGCGGTCGTAGTCCACATTCCCGTCGTTGTCGATCAGCGCGGTGGTGTTGGGGATATCGTCCACCCCGAAGCGAACGAAGGTGACGCCCAGGGTGCTGGCCGAATCCAGGGGCTTGGCAAGGCCGACGAAATCGTACTTGGCGATGCCCGCGAAGTACTCGCTGTGCATGGCGCCCAGCTGCAGGTCGCCGCGAACGCGAATCAGGCCGGCCGGATTCCAGTATCCCGCCGTGACATCGCTGGCCGAGGCAACGAAGCTGTAGCCCATGCCCAAGGCTCGGGCGCCCACACCGATGGCCAGGAACTCGTTGCTGTACTTGGGCGCATCCTGCCCTTTGGCAGGGGGACGCAGCCCCGCCAGCAGCAGGATCGACAGCGCCAGGCGCAGCATGACCATGACCGTTCTACCCATGTTCAAGTACGTTGTACGGGGCAGGAACGACGGAGGTACGGCTTCATTGCCCCGAAAATATCCCAAATTCGGCCCGGGCAGGCGATCCATTTCGCCCGACCCTTGGCTTCGAATGGCAAGGATACCGCGGCTGCCGGACGTCATCACGACCGCGAACCTAGCCTGTGGTGCGGGTTCCATGATGCTTGCGTTCACCGGGCATCTAACGATCGCGTGTGCACTGCTGTTCGCCGCGGCGGTGCTCGATGTGTTGGACGGGCTGGCCGCCAGGGCCCTTGGGGGGGGATCCCCGCTGGGTGCCCAATTGGACAGCCTGGCGGACATGGTGAGCTTCGGCATGGCACCCGCGTTCCTCCTGTACAGTAGGGACGCAGGGAGGGACGGTGCCGTCGCCTGGGTGACCGCGCTCGCCGCCCTGGCCCTGGTCATCGCCTCCTGCTGGCGGCTGGCTAGGTTCAACGTCGACACCCGCCAGGCCACAGGATTCCTGGGGCTGCCCACCCCTGCCAACGGCCTGTTCTGGACGTCCATGCTGCTGGCGGACAGTGGAGTAGGCGTGTGCGACGGGCCTGGCGCCGGGATGCTCGCGGCCCTCGTGGCTACGGTGCTGGGAACGCCGGTGGTCCTTCTGGCATCCGCGCTGGTGCTGGCCGTGATCATGTGCTCCAGCCTGCCACTCCCCTCGCTCAAGCTCACACGGTCAGGCTGGAGGGGCAACGAGGTGATCGCCCTGCTGGCCCTGTCGGGCATGGTGCTTGCCGGCGCCTATGGCACGCTGGCCGTGCCGGCGATCCTACTTTTGTACCTCACGAGCCCTTTGTGGGGCCGTGTCATCAACCACCGCTCCGCAGCCACGGACCATCGCGCCCAGCCATGAAGACCTTCCGCGCCTCCATCGATGTGATGCCCCATGACAACCT
>CAZUNW010000017.1:20713-21307 GCA_964621425.1 uncultured Chryseobacterium sp.
CATGCCCAACCTCGGGCTGCCCGAGGTCTCCGGCGTGCGCATCGGCAAACACATCACCCTGCAGGTGGAGGCCAAGGACAGAAAGACTGCCGAGGCCAAGGTGGACGAGGCCTGCAGGAGGCTGCTGGCCAACCTCATCATGGAGAAATACAGCTTCGTGGTCGAGGAGGCCTGACGGGACGACCGGTCCGCACACTCAGCCCGCCTTCGCCCGGCGCAATTCGAAGTTCTTGCCGAGGTAGACCTTTCGCACGGTCTCATCGGCTGCCAGTTCCTCCGCCGTGCCCTGCTTCAGGATCCGGCCCTCGAACAGCAGGTAGGCCCGGTCGGTGATGCTCAGCGTCTCCTGCACATTGTGGTCGGTGATGAGCACCCCGATGTTCTTGCTCTTCAACTTGGTGACGATGGCCTGGATGTCCTCCACGGCGATGGGGTCCACCCCGGCGAAGGGCTCATCGAGCAGGATGAACTTCGGGTCGGTGGCCAGTGCACGGGCGATCTCCGTGCGCCTGCGCTCGCCTCCGCTCAGCACGTCACCCCGGTTGGTGCGCACATGCTGCAGGCTGAACTCGTCCAGCAGCTCCTCCAGCCGGC
>CAZUNW010000018.1:0-953 GCA_964621425.1 uncultured Chryseobacterium sp.
ACAACGCGAACTGCCAGTGCGTGGGCCAGCTGATCGATTGCAACGGCACCGCGGGCGGCAGCGCCCTCCCCGGCACGCCCTGCAACGACAATGATCCGGCCACGGGCAACGACACGTACAACGCGAACTGCCAGTGCGTGGGCCAGCTGATCGATTGCAACGGCACCGCGGGTGGCAGCGCCCTCCCCGGCACGCCCTGCGACGACGGCAACCCGAACAGCAGCAACGACATCTACAATGCCAACTGCCAGTGCGTGGGCGTGCTGCCCAATGACTGCGCCGGTGTGCCGGGTGGTCCCGCCCAGCCGGGTACGGCCTGCGATGACGGCCAGGCGCAGACGGGCAATGACACCTGGGACGCCAACTGCAATTGCGTGGGTCAGCTGATCGACTGTGCGGGTATTCCGGGCGGCAGCGCCCTGCCTGGTTCGGCCTGCGATGACAACGACCCTTCCACGGGCAATGATGCGTACAACGCGAACTGCCAGTGCGTGGGCCAGCTGATCGACTGTGCGGGTACCCCGGGCGGCAGCGCCCTGCCGGGTTCGGCCTGCGATGATGGCAACCCCAACACGAGCAGCGACGCCTACAACGCGAATTGCCAGTGCGTGGGCGTGCTGCCCAATGACTGCGCCGGCGTTCCGGGCGGCCCCGCCCAGCCGGGCACGGCCTGCGATGACAACGATGCGGCCACGGGCAACGATACGTGGAACGCGAACTGCCAGTGCGTGGGCGAGGTCCTCGACTGCGAAGGCACCCCGGGCGGCACGTCCCAGCCGGGCTCGGCCTGTGACGATGGTGACCCCTGCACCACGGGCGACGAGTGGGATGTGAACTGCAACTGCGCGGGCCTCTTCGCGGACTCGGATAGCGACGGCACCTGCGACGCGAACGACGTGTGCGCCGGCAGCCCCGAGCCCTCCGTAGGTCAACATCTTTGCCTTGGTCTTGGC
>CAZUNW010000018.1:963-4465 GCA_964621425.1 uncultured Chryseobacterium sp.
ACAACAACCCCTGCACGGTCAACGACGTGGTGGATGCCAACTGCAACTGCGCCGGCACCTTCGCTGATGATGACGGTGATGGCACCTGCGATGCGGACGATGCATGCCCCGGCAGCCCCGAGCCCGGCCAGGCCTGCAACGACAACAACCCGCTCACCATCAACGATGTGGTCGATGCCAACTGCACCTGCGCGGGTACGCCGATCGGCAACTGCACCGAACTGCTGACCCTGGACATCGCTCTGGACAACGATGGTTCGGAGACCACCTGGGAGGTGCGTGATGCCAGCGGCACCACGGTCATCCTGTCCGGCGGTCCCTACCAGAACGGCCTGGGCGGTACGACCGTGACCGAGACGCTCTGCCTGAACCAGCTGTGCTACCGGTTGATCGTGAACGATGCCGGTGGGAACGGCATCAGTGGCGGCGGCTACGTGCTCCGCGATGCCAATAACCGGCGCATCGTCGACGCCAACGGCCTGTTCACCTCCACGAGCAGCGTGTCCAATGAGTTCTGCCTGCAGCTCAGCAACGCCCGCCTGATCAATGCCAGCTGCGACCGCACCCGTCCCTACGTGAGCAGCTCGCAGATCTATGCCAGCTTCGTGCCCGGCGCAAGCGGATACCAGTTCTGGATCTTCGATCCGCATGGCTCCTACAGCCGCCGCGTGTTCCGCTCCACCCAGAACTTCTCGCCGTCCACCCTGCTCACCAACCCCGTTCCGGCCAACCTGGACCTCAACGTCCGCGTGCGCGCCCTGATCGGCGGCACCTACACGGAGTTCGGTGCGGCCTGCCGCCTGCGCCTCACCACCTCCGGCAGCAATCCGGAGGCCGGTCGTGATCCGATGCTCGGCGATGCCGCTGGCAACGTGAGCATGAGCCTCTTCCCGAACCCGAACCGTGGTGAGGTTGTGAATCTGGCCTTCGACGGCATCGCTGCCGACGAGCGCATGGACATCGATGTGATGGACGTGTTCGGTAAGCGCGTGAGCGCCGCCCAGATCGCGTCCCCTGGCGGCTCCTTCGTACACACGATGGACCTCGGCACCCTGGCCCCGGGCATGTACATGGTGACCGTCCGCGTGGGTGGGCAGCAGCACACCCAGCGCCTGGTACGCCAGTAAGCGCCCGCAACGACCGATCGGAAGGCCCTCCCCTGTGGAGGGCCTTCCGCATTTCCGGCCTGCCCGTTCGGCGTGGGAACGACCGCCGGCGGCCGTGAGTCCCGGCACAGGAGCTGCCCTTGGGAGCATGCCCCGGGAGTGGGGCGGCGTCTGCCACTGCCGCTGCGTTCCGCACGGAAGGGCTATGCAGCGGTGCCGCGGTGGCGGAGCTCGGATCTTCAATGGCCATCGGGCCGGCTTCGGGGGCTTTACGTCCAGTGAGGTTCCGTGTCGGTGTGTGGTGCACCGGGCCCGCATCGGGTAGGCTGACGCCGTTCCGCGCTATGCCATGGCTCGTGGGGAACGAAAAAGCCCCGCTGCGCGGGGCTTTCCGATCGCCTTTCGGGCGCAGGTTCAGTAGTAGATCAGGCGGCGCACCTTGGCCACGTGCTTGGCGAGCCGGATCACCTGTTTCGTGTAGCCGAACTCGTTGTCGTACCAGGCGTACAGGACGGCCGTACGACCGTCAGGGCCCACGATGGTGGCGTTGCTGTCGAACACGCTGCAGCAGGTGTCGCCGATGATGTCACTGCTCACCAACTCCGGGTCGATCTGGTAGTGGATCTGGTTCACCAGCTCACCATTGAGCGCCGCGTGGCGTACGAGCTCGTTCACCTCGTCGCGGGTGACTGCCCTGTTCAGGTTCAGGCTCATGATCGCCAGCGACCCATTGGGGGTCGGCACACGCACGGCATTGGCGGTGAGCTTGTCCTTGAGGCTGGGAATGGCCTTTGTGACGGCGCTGCCCGCACCGGTGCTGGTGATCACCATGTTGATGGCCGCACTGCGTCCGCGCCGGGGCTTCTTGTGGTAGTTGTCCAGCAGGTTCTGGTCGTTGGTGTAGGCGTGCACCGTCTCAATGTGGCCCTTCTCGATGCCGATGTTGTCCTCCACCACCTTCAGCACGGGGCAGATGGCGTTGGTGGTGCAGCTGGCCGCGCTGAAGAGCTGCTCGTTCTCGATGTCCAGGTCCTTGTGGTTGATGCCATACACGATGTTCGGCATCTCCTTGCCGGGGGCGGTGAGGATGACCTTGTTCACGCCATTGGCCTTCAGGTGGCGGCCCAGGTCGGCGCGCTTGGTGAATGCCCCGGTGTTGTCGATGATCAGGGCGTTGGAGATGCCGTGGGCCGTGTAGTCCACGTCCTCGGGGTTGTTGGCGGCGATGAGCTGCACGCGCTGCCCGTTGATGATGAGGCACTTGTTGGCCAGGTCCTCCACCACGCTGCCCTTGAAGGCGCCGTGCACGCTGTCGTTGCGAAGCAGAGCGGCGCGCTTCACGATCTCCTCGTCGGTGAGGGTGCGGGTGACGATGGCGCGCAGGCGCAGCTGTTGACCCTTCCCGGCCTGTTTCACGAGCTCCCGCGCAGCGATGCGGCCGATGCGGCCGAAACCATAAAGCACCACATCACGAGGCTCGAACCGGTGCTTGTCCTGCCCGATGAACCCCTGCAGGGTGGTCGACAGGAACCCGGTGAGGTCCTTGCCGCCGCTCCTGCTGAACTCCCACGTGAGCTTGCCGATGTCGATCTTGCTGGGAGCGAGGTCCATGTCCAGCAGGGCGCGGGCAACCTGCGATGCGGTGAACACATCGATGGGCTTCTGCACAACGTCCTTGGCGTAGTTGAAGAGGTTCAGCACCTCGCTGATGCTGGTGTCCAGCAGGTGGTTGCGGAAGAAGACGAGCTCCACACCGCGGCCGTACATCAACTGGCCGACGGAGTTCTCCAGGTCAACGGCCGCTTTTTCGCGGTCCACATAATCCTTCAGCCCGGTCTCATAACCGGACTTCGCTTCAAGCGTTTGCATGGGCGGGGCAGGGAATGGGTTCTGACGGGTGGAAAGAAGGTGCCCCGCCGGGTTGGCGGGGCACGGACGATCAGCCGAGGTAGGCTTTCAGCAGCTTGCTGCGGCTCGTGTGGCGCAGGCGGCGGATGGCCTTCTCCTTGATCTGGCGCACACGCTCACGGGTGAGATCGAACTTGGCGCCGATCTCTTCGAGCGTGAGGCCATGGTTGATGCCGATCCCGAAGAACAGCTTCACCACGTCGCGCTCCCGCTCGGTGAGCGTGCAGAGCGCACGGTCGATCTCCTTGCTCAGGGATTCGTTCAGGAGCAGGCGGTCGGCCGGGGCGCTGTCGTTATTCGGCAGCACGTCCAACAGGCTGTTGCTCTCGCCTTCCACGAACGGGGCGTCCATGCTGATGTGGCGTCCACTCACTTTCATGGTGTCGGCCACCTTCTCGGGCGGCAGGTCCAGCAGGGCGGCAAGCTCGTCGGCGCTGGGCGGGCGCTCATACTCCTGCTCCAGCTTCGCGAACGCTTTGTTGATCTTG
>CAZUNW010000018.1:4475-6692 GCA_964621425.1 uncultured Chryseobacterium sp.
TTGAGCGAACCCACCTGGTTCAGCGGCAGGCGCACGATGCGGCTTTGTTCGGCGAGGGCCTGGAGGATGCTCTGGCGGATCCACCACACGGCGTAGCTGATGAACTTGAAGCCGCGCGTTTCATCGAAGCGCTGTGCCGCCTTGATCAGGCCAAGGTTACCCTCGTTGATCAGGTCGGGCAGGCTCAGGCCCTGGTTCTGGTACTGCTTGGCAACCGACACCACAAAGCGCAGGTTGGCCTTCACCAGCTTCTCCAGCGCCTTCGTGTCACCCTCCTTGATGCGCCGGGCGAGCTCCACCTCCTGGTCGGCCGTGATCAGGCCTTCCTTGCCGATCTCTTGAAGGTATTTGTCCAGGGATTGGCTTTCCCTGTTCGTGATCGACTTCGTGATCTTGAGCTGGCGCATCCTGCTGGTCACGGGCGAGAGGGTGTTAGGGGTTGATTATCAGTTGATTCGGTCGTTTCGGACCACGGGGCGCGGCGGCCGAAGCTCGGCGAAAGTACGGCTGTGAGGAGGTACAGGGCAAGGGCATCGGCCGGTCTTTTTTGCAACGATCTGATCGACAGATGGTTCACACGCCCAGACCGTAGTAAGCCCTCGTCCCGTTCGGGTAGACACCCTCGATCAGCACCCCGCCGCGCTTGCTGGTCAGCGCGCGCTCCATGTCCTCGGGTGTACGGACCGGTTGGTCATCAACCTTGGTGATGATGAAACCTTCCCGGATGCCGCTGCTGCGCATTTTGCCGGTGTCCAGGGTGACCACCTTCACCCCGCTGTCCAGCTTCAGGGCGCGCAGTTCCTCCTCGGTGGCCACGGCCAGACTTGCGCCGAGCACCTCGCTCAACTCGCGCTTCGCCGGTGCCGCCGCCACGGTGCTGCTGCCGTCCTTCCCGCGTAGGGTCAGGTCCATCACCTGCTCCTTGCTGCCGCGAAGGATGGTCACGGTCACCTGGTCGCCCGGGCGGAACTTGCCCACCTGCTCCTGCAGCTGCGGTACGTTGTTCACCTCCATGGCGCCGACCTTCAGGATGACGTCACCCTCCTTGAGGCCCGCTGCCTGCGCTGCACCACCCTCACTGAGGCCGTTCACGTAAACGCCGCGGATGCGGTCCATCCGGGCCTTGTCGGCCAGTTCCTGGTCCATGTTGCGGATGCTCACGCCCAGGTAGGCGCGTTGGACGCTGCCATACTCGAGCAGGTCTCCGGTCACCTTGCGCACAATGTTGGCCGGAACCGCGAAGGAGTAACCGGCATATTGTCCTGTGGTGCTGGCGATCGCGGTGTTGATGCCGATCAGCTGGCCCTGGGTGTTCACCAGTGCGCCACCGCTGTTGCCGGGGTTCACTGCGGCGTCCGTCTGGATGAAGCTCTCGATGGGGAAGATGTCACGCCCGGCATCATACTGCAGCAGGTTGATGTTCCGCGCCTTGGCGCTCACGATGCCCGCGGTCACGGTGCTGGTCAGGTTCATCGGGTTGCCCACGGCGAGCACCCACTCGCCCACCTTCACCTCGTCCGAGTTGCCGAAGCCGAGCGTGGGGAGCTCGGAGGCATCCACTTTCAGCAGGGCGATGTCGGTGCTGGGGTCACGCCCGATCACCCGGGCCTGAAGTGACCGCTTATCGTTCAGGTGCACCGTGATCTTGTCCGCACCCTCCACCACGTGGTTGTTGGTCACGATGTAGCCGTCATGGGCGATGATCACCCCGCTTCCCACGCCCTCCCGTGGCTGCGGTGCACTGGGCCGGTAGCCCCAGAAGAAATCCTGGAAGGGGTCGCGGTAGCGTACCATCGTCTCCGTGGTGACGTGCACCACGGCGTTGACGGAGAGTTCGGCCGCCGGCACCAGGTCCACGGAAACCGCCCCGACGCCGGTCACCGGCATCGCAGCGGGTACCCCCTGAATGGCGGCGAAGCCCGCCCTGCCTGCATGGCTCTGGCGGTCGCTGATAATAAGGTCGTACATGCCCATGGCCAGCAGACCGCCGGCCAGGGCGGCAAGGAAGTAGGAGAATGTGCGTTTCATGGTCGTTCGGGCAGGCATCAAGTGCCGTGCCGTCTTGTGCTGAACAACGCCGCAGGCAGGCCTTCCATGTGCCGCAGGGCGTTAAAAAGTGTTGATCACCCCGGGGTGCCGGCGGACCACAGGCGACGGATGGGGCCCATCTTTGCGGTATGGAAGGGGCGTGGCCGTTCACCAAATGGCAGGGTACGG